>NZ_JBEXPJ010000136.1:0-24977 GCF_040611995.1 Lentzea sp. NPDC006480 | reverse complement strand
GGAGGGACTGAGATGAGAACCGCCATGGAGATCCAGCAGCACGACGTCCACAGTGGATGCAAGCCGCACCGACTCCCTCGCCCGTCGCCGCGTCGATCACGTTGAACAACCGCGACAGCAAGCCGCCAGCCCGAACCGGACCACCGGGTGATCGTCTACCACCAGCACCGTCTGAGGCTGTCGGACCGGCAGGGAGAACAACAGCTGGCGGCTTACATGGTCCCTGGGGTTGCCGAGGGCTCGGATGTGGATGTGAGCGAGCACGTGGAGAAATGACGCTTCGTCTACGACTCGATGTACGGCGACACCACCGGAACCATCGGAGACGACTTCACCGGCTGGAACAGCGCCTTTACCTGTGAGCCCATCCCGTTGGCCGGGATGCGCGAGCGGTGTGACTCGACTGTGGAGAGGGTGTGAGGCCTCGCCGTGGCTTCGATATCGCCTGAGATGGCTGCGTAGCGCCACAGCGAGTAGTACCGTAATCCCCTGCCAGGACGGTCGCGGCGAGCGCGACCGCCAGGACGATGTCCGTGACGAGCACGAATCCGACCCTACCGTCAATCCTGAGAGGCACGCCGAAGATCGCGTGCCAGCGCGACGCGTCCACGGTAGGCCGTCCCTGACGTCGACGGCCATGAAAGCCGCGATCGTGCTGATTCTGCTCGCCTCGACTCTGCACTGGGGCGCCCGCGAAGCTCGCGTGGCAGGACTGCGCGGCCGAGGTCCAGTGCGCGACGCTGACCCTGTCGGCGGACTGGCACACGCCGTGCGGAGCGGTCACCAAGGTCAACTTGGCCCGGCTGCGCGCCACCGAGGAGAAACGCGGCTCGGTGATCGTGAACCTGGCGCGGGGCAACAGCACGAACGCGATGCTGGGTGCGTTGTGCCGCCCCCGTTGCGGGAACTGGTCTGGCACCTCGACGTGGTGGTGTTCGACCCGCCGGGGCTGGGTCGCGCCGGGCAACGGCACGCTGATCCGTTCCGACCCGCACTCTCGGTCTACGGGTTCGTCCGGGGTTCCTGGGCCGCGCAGGAGAAGGCGAACCGGGCCTACGATGCGAGCTGCCGCGAGGCGGCGGGTCCCACGTACCAGCACCTGACGTCGTGGCAGATGGCGAACGACTTGGCCGCGTTGCGGAGTGCCTTGGGCCAGAAACGGTTGCGGTATCTCGGAAACCTCTACGGCATCAGCTACGGCCAAGCGTACCTCCGCCAGTTCGGTGGGCGGATCGACCGGATGTATCGCGATCACGCGCACACCATGAAGGCGCAGCTGTTCCGGTTCCGCGACTGGTGCGCCGGGCCCAGATCGGTGTGCTGATCGGGTGACGCTGCCGCGGTGGCCGGACCTGTCATGGGCCCTGAAGGGCGGCGAGTTCCCTTTGGATCCGCCACCAGAGGAGTGTAGAAGTGTGCAGCCAGGCTTGCTGTGCCATGACTTCATTCTAGATGTGCCCTCCGTGGAGGAGGTTCACGCTTTCCAGGAGCGGTTGCGGAAATGGACGCCGAGGGTCGGCTGGCTGGGGCGCGCATGCAGGTCGCGCAGTGTGTCGGCGTCAAGGGACCGCCGACACACCTGTCCAGTCCTTTCAACGACGCGCCGCTGTTGATCGAGATCGGCGAGCGCGACAACAACACACCGAACCTGGGTGCCGCGCACGTGACTGGTCAGCATCCAGGTGCGCGAACCGTATGGCACGGCGACGAGCATGCCGCGTTTCTGCTGGGAAACCAGTGTTTGGGCGGGTATGTCCGTGCTTATCTCACCGACGCGTGCTGCCCGTGAACGGAGCCCGGTGCCCGGCGGAACTCGGTCCGCACACGGGCTATTTGCGGCCCAACTTTTCGTTCTACACCAACGACGCTCGCTCTCACGCTAGGAGCGTGGACCGTCCGCGGATGGCCTGGGCGCGCGGTAATCTGCGAACACGAGGTGCCGGTACGGAGTACCGGCACCTCGTGGGTGATCACTGGTTGGTCAGAAGTGGAGCATGTACTGGAAGTCCGCCTGGGCGTTGCTCACGTGGAGGTTCTTGCGGGTGCCGTAGGCGAGCGGGTTGTTCCAGTTGTATTCCTCGACGTCGAACGAGCCGTCGGAGTGGACCGCGTTGACGTAGGCGACGTGACCGACGCGGTGCACGTCGTTGACGGCGATGGCGCCGACCTTCGGGGTCTTGTTGACCGTGACGCCGACGCGGCGGGCGGCGTCGTCCCAGGTGCCGGCGTTACCCCAGGTGGTGCCGCCGTAGGAGTTGCTGAAGCTGGGGACGCCGAGCCTGCTGGCGATCCGGTAGGCCGCAAAGGCGGTGCAGTTGTCCTGGGCGAAGCCGCGGGGGCGGCCGTCGTAGTCGTTGGTGGGGCTTTCCGAACCGCCGCCGCCGCTGGTGAGGAACTTGTGGCTGGCGTTGTTGTTCTTCAGCGTGGCGTTGAGGTTGCCGGAGGCGCCGGGGGCGAAGTCCTGGCTCGCGCCGCCGTAGTTGCTGTTGAAGTAGACGCGCACGGTGTGGCTGGTGCGGTTGCGCACTGATGCTGCGGCGTTCTTCACGCACAGGCCTTTGCCGGCGCCGGCGCCCTTGAACTCGTAGCAGGACGGCTGGGTGGCGCCGTAGTCGTCGATCGAGCCGGTGAAGTCGGAGATCGAGCCGGCCTGGTTGCTGTTGTAGAAGAGGCAGAACTCTCCGCTGTCGCAGTCACCGTCGCGGCTCGCGGCGGAGGCGGGGGAGGCGGCGGCGAGCATGAGGGGCGCGACCAGGGCCAGTGCGGCCCCGGCGGCGGCGAGCATCGTGCGTGCGATTTTCACGGGTTTCCCTTTTGGTGAAGTGTGGTGGTGATCGGGGGCTGGGCTTTGGTCACTGCGCGCGCTGGTAGTCCTCCCAGGTCTTGATCGGGACCTTGGGGCCGTCGTCGGGGTGGCGGTTGCCGAGGCCGTTGAGGCCGAGGTAGTAGTCGCCGACCTGGTTCTGGGCCTGGGTGGCCTGGTCGGTGTCGTTGATCGCCACGGCGTGGATGTGCCACGGCCACTGGCCCTGGGACGGGCTGCGGACCCAGGCGGCGAAGCCGACCTGGCGCAGCGCCTTGGCGACGGCGGTGCGGGTGTCGGCGGACATGCCGTCGACGTTGATGTCCACGACGCCGCCGCCGTCGTGGGTGCCGGCGGAGGTCGGGTCGCCGCCGGGGTTGTAGGAGCCCTGGTCGAGCTTGAGGTGACGGTTCAGCAGACGTTCGGCCTCGGTGAGCATCGCCTGGGTGCGGGTGTTGACGACGTACCCGTCGCGCGCGACCTTCGAGCCCGGCTTGATCACGTGGGAGACGGTGAACCGGCCCTGCCCGAGCGAAGCCAGCGAGCTCGCGCCGGGGAGCCCGTTGGCGGCCAGTCCGGTGTAGCCGAGCGAACGCTGGTAGGCCGCGTACGCCTTGATGGTCGTGGTGCCGAAGTAGCCGTCGACCCATTGGGCGTCCAGCAGGTTGCGTGCCTGGAGTGCCCGCTCGACGGCCAGCACGGAGTCCTTGGCGCCGGGGGTCAGCGTGTCGTCGGCGCGCCGGGGGTCGATCTGGGCGGCCAGGACGGTGGCTTCCATGTTGACGACGGTCGCGGCGGAAGCCTGCGTCGCGCTCAACGTCAGGCTGCCCAGGACAGCGAAGGTCGCCAGCGCCGTGACGGCGCCCTTGGTCTTCAACTTCGTGTTCATGCGGTGTTTGTTCCGTTCGGTCAAAGCTCGGAAGTGGGGACAGCGCGAGCGCAGTGCCTTTGACCAAGGCTCGGACATGGCACTGACAAAGCTCTGACACCGTGGTCCGCCACGGGCGGCCGATGCTCCGCTATGGGCGTTTTCGCCTGAGTTCAAGAGGCTTTCCTCGCGGCGGCACCTGTCAGCGGTTTGTCAGCGCCCGTTCCTAACTTGCCGACACGGAGAACAACGCATGCGACAAATCCATTGGTTGATGGGGGTTTTCCTTTGAACAGACCCAAGCGCCGGCTCCTGAGCTGTGTGCTCGCCGGCTCGGTGGCCGCGGCGGTGCTCGGTGCCGGACAGGCCAGTGCCGCTTCGAGCGACACCGACGTGACCGGTGACCAACCGGCCACCTCCACGGCGGTCGAGGTGTTCACGACACCGCCCGCGCTGCCGGAACAGATCGCCGACGACGTGGCACAGGCTCTGGAGACGGCCGAGGTGCGCGCCGAGGCGGACCCGGCGGATCTCGCTCCGCCTTATGTGGACCGCGCCACCGGGCGGATCGTCGCGGGCGTGCGGGCCGAGGCGGATTCGACCAAGGTCGCCTACGCGGCGTCCAGCATCGCCGTTCAACCGTCCGAAGTGGACAACGGCAACGACGATCCGGCGCAGGACGGTGTCCTGTCCGGCAAGACCGAGGAACCGCCGCCCGCGGTCGCCCAGGAACCCGACCAGGTCATCGTCATTCCGCGGATGTTCTACCCGAGCACGCCGCGGGCCAAGTACAGCCTCGCCGACCTCGACGCCGTGAAGGACGCGGTGCTGGAGTCGGATGTGCCTGGTGCGGCGAACATGTACGCGGCGTCCGTGGACGCCGAGCACAACCGCGTGGTGGTGCGTGCCTCGGCGCTCACCGAGGAGACCCGCACGGCGCTGGCTGGTCGTTTCGGCGCCGACAAGGTCGCGGTTCACCTGACTCCGGGCGCGTCCATGGCCGCGGAGTACACGCGGGACGACGACGCGAACCCGTTCTACGGCGGCTCCACCACCAACACCAACATGGGCACCTGCACGGTCGGATTCTCCTGGACGCACCAGGGCGAGAGCTACTTCCTCACCGCCGGGCACTGCACGAGCGCCAACAGCGACGTGCGGATGCCGCACTACGGCAGCACGAAGATCGGCAAGGTCGTCAAGGACAACTGGAACAACACCACCGGCTCGACCAAGATGAGCGGTGTGCCGTACTACAGCGGCGACCTCTCGCTGGTGAAGATGAACGGCAACTGGATGACCGGCGGGGCGATGTACGTCGGCGGGCCGAACTCCGGCACGTACCGGACGGTCAAGGGAGTCGCGAGCAGGTCGCCGAAGATCGGCGACAAGTACTGCACTGGCGGCACCACGAAGGGTGAGCTGTGCGGCTGGAAGGTGTCCGACGTCAGGGCGAACGTGCGGTACCGCGACGGCCAGCTGGCGCGCAACATGACTCTGGGCAAGAAGAGCGGCACCTGCACCGCGCCCGGTGACTCCGGCGGCCCGATCTACACGGTCAGCGGCGGCAAGGTCGTCGCGAAGGGCATCCACAGCGGCGGCGGCAGGGACGGCGTCTGCCTCGAGGCGTTCACCGACGTCCGGCTGGCCGAGAAGGCGCTGCCGGGCATCGTGAAGAAGGGCTGACGAACCTGTTCTCAAGTGGCCGGGCGCTGAGGCGTCCGGCCACCGTCGTACTCAGGTCACGTCGAGGAACGCCAGGTAGGCCGAGAGGCGGTTGGCGGCGTCGAGCATCGCGATGCCGCGCGTGGTCAGGCGTCGGCGCCACTCGTCCAGCGCGCCGGAGAGAGCCTGCGTGCCGCCTGCTGTGCGGATCTGTTTCACGACGACCGCGATCTGGTCGAGGCCGTAGCCGCCGCGGCGCAGGAGGTGGGCCAGTTCGGCGTCCCGGACGTCGGCCGCGTCGTAGGTGCGGTGGCCTGCGGGTGAGCGTTGGGGGACAACGATTTCGGCGTCCTCCCAGTTGCGCAGGGTTGCGGTGGTGACGTCCAGGCGGTGGGCCAGGTCGCCGATGCTGGACGTCGAGCGCCGGTCGGGCGCAGGCTGCGGGGTCGCGGTCAGGTGTCCGATCGCTTCCGCGACTGCGTCCAGGGTTTCGCGGTCGCGTTGGAGTTGGGCGTGGCTGCGGTCGATCGTGGAGAGGGCGGCGTCGAGCTGGTTCGTGTTGAGGGCGCGCATGATTTCCCGGGCGGTGGCGTGGCCGTGGGCCGGGACCAGGGCGAGGAAGGCGCGCAGGGCCGCGGCGTGCAGGCCGGTGTAGACGCGGTAGCCGCTGGCGGTGCGGTCCGCGGGCGGGATCAGGCAGTCGGTCTCGTAGTTGCGGACGGCTTGGGGCGTGATCGAGTGCTCACGGGCCAGGTCGATCGGGCGCAGCTTGCTCACCCGGTTGAACTTACGACCTCCTGGTCGGGGTTGCCTGGTCAGAGGGTCTCTGGGGGCATCGGCCGAAAAATGTCAGACCTCGTCGCTAACGTCTCTCCTGTGCCGCTGGAAGGGCGGATGGGTTGCTCGGGGGCGAGGAGAGGATTCGTTGTCGGACTGGGAAAGTGCGAGCACGGCGCGGGTGTTGGCGCCGGCGCGGCCGCGCAAGCTCGCCAAGGTGCCGTTCGTCGAGCTGGCGGACGGGCGGCTGCAGGGGGTGGTGTCCAGTGGGTCGGACATCGAGCGGGTGTACGTGTCTTCGGTTGCTGTGGGGAGCTACGAGTTCGCTTGTAGTACCAACAACAACAGGCCTTGTGGCGGGGCGCGGGGGTCGTTCTGCAACCACATCCACGCGCTGATCACCGAGGCGGTGTTGCAGTACGGGGTGGAACGGGTGGCGCGGTACTTGAGGGTGGATGCCGCGGACATGGACGCGCAGGCGATCTACTCGCAGATGATGGGGGCGAGGCCTGCGCAGGCGGACAGTGCCGCCGCGGCGCAGGTGTTCAGCCGGTTCCTGCGGCATTTGGCCTATGTGGAGCTTCCCGCGACCACGGTCGCGGTGCCTGAGCTGCAGTGGTTTCCGCCTACCCGGGCGGTGGTGTGATGCGGGTCGATCTGCTGGCGGACGCCCTGGACGGGGTCGACGAGGTGCTCGCCGTGATCGCGGGTGCTGATCAGGCGCTGGCCGGTGGGCTGTTGCGGCCGCAAGCCGCGCAGGCTGCCGGGCTGGTGGCGCTGGCCGAGGCGGTGGCGGCGTCGCCGTTGGGGGCCAAGGTGGCCGAGGCCGCCGAGAAGGCGGCGGCCGGGGCGGCTGGGGAGGAGCACTTCGTTTCCCTTGCGGCGGCGCGGATCGCGTTGTTCGGATCGGTGCACGACGCGGTGCTGGCGCGGGTCGAGCAGGCGACCGGACGCGGCCGGGGGGACGCCGTCGTTGCGCTGCCAAGTGGCGGTGGGCAGGCGGAGAACCTGTTGCTGGCCGCGCGGTCGTGGCTGACCGATCTGGCGCGGGCCGGGTGGCAGGGGATCGACCACGACCTGGTTTCCGGGGCCGAGCCGGTGATCTCCGCGTTGCTGCCGGAGCCACGGCTGCGGCGGCTGGCGGTGTTGCTGGACGGGTTCGCGGCCGAGCTGGCCGCCTCGTGTCCCGGGTCGGCGCTGGAGCGGATTCCGGTGCGGCGCTGGGGAGATCTGTGGTCGCGGGCGATGTTGCTGACGTTGCCGGGGGCGGCTGAGAGCTCGATCAGCACGGTTTCCGGGCGGTTGCTGCCGCTGGGGGTGGATCTGCACGAGCACGCGACTGCCGCGCAGGCTCAGGTGCACGCGGTGTTCGAACCAGCCGACGGTGGCACGCCGCGGTTGGTGCGGGCCAGTGTGTCCGCGCCGAAGCCGGACACGATCATCGGCGCTGGGATCTGGCAGTTGCTGCGGCCGCACATGTCGTTGCTGCAGGCGGTCAGCGAGGGCAAGGCGATGGAGCTCACCGACATGCCGATCACCGCTGAGGGAGATCTGGTGTGGGCGGACGAGCACGCGAAGCTCGGCGAAGCCGCTGATCCGTTCGTCACCGCGCGGGTCGTGCTGCCGACCGCGAGCACGCTGCCGACGGCGCCGCTGGACCGGCATCCGGCCCGCATCGCCGTGCCCGTGTTCCTGGAGGGCTACACCGCCGAGCAGGGCGGGGAATCCCTGAACGTTGCCGGGCAGTCCGTTGCGGTGGACACCGATCGGGTGCCGGTGGCCGGGCCGCTCACTCCGGAGGCGGTGGCGACCTCGAACGCGTGCATCGGGCTGTTGCGCTGGGACGCGGGGGTGTTCCGGGTTCAGCCGCTCGCCGTGGAGACGACCGTGCGCAAGAAGACGGTGGCCCTGCACGCTGGTGCGTGGGCCGGTGGCGCGGTGGACAAGGCCGGGGTCAAGGCGGAGAAGGCCGCTACCGACGCGGCGACCGTGCTTCGGGAGCGTGCCGGAAGGTTGCTGCGGAAATGAGCGACGCGCAGGAGAACCGGCGGCAGGTGCTCTACTGGCGGTTGTTGTCGCGACTGTTCGACCACGAGGAACAGTCCACTTTGGAGTCTGCCAGTCTGGCCGTGCTGCAGGACATCGGGCTGCCGCCGGCGTTGCTGGACCCGCAGGCCGGGGTCGACTCGATCGTGCAGCGTCATCCGGAGCTCGCCGCCGAGTTCGACGGCCTGATGGTTCCCGGACCAGCCGACGAACGTGACAAGGCGGCCGAGGTGCGGCGGGCCGCGCTGGTGGGGAAGGTGCTGCTGAACGTCTTCGGCACCGGGTCCGGCACGGTCACCGCCGGGCAGTTGTCCCGGTGGCAGGCCGACGCGGGCTGGCTGGAACGGGCGCTGGGCTGTCAGCCCGGGCAGCTGCGCGGCAACGGGCGGCAGGCCGGGCAGACCGGCACCGGGATGGGCTCCGGCACGCCGGACCTGAGCAACCTGATCCCGCAGATCGGGCCCGAGCTCGGTGCCCTGGAAGCGGATCTGGTCAAGCGCATGCACCTTCGTGAGGTGCTGGCTGATCCGAAGCTCGCCGCCCAGCTCACGCCGAGCATGTCGCTGATCGAGCAGTTGTTGCGGGACAAGGACAACCTGTCCGGCGTGGCGCTGGCCAACGCCAAGTCGCTGATCCGCAGGTTCGTGGACGAGGTGGCCGAGGTGCTGCGCACGCAGGTGGAGAAGGCTTCCGCCGGCGCGCTGGACCGGTCGGTGCCGCCCAAGCGGGTGTTCCGCAACCTCGACCTCGACCGCACGATCTGGAAGAACCTGACGAACTGGAGCCCGGAGGAGGAACGGCTCTACGTCGACCGCCTCTACTACCGGCACACCGCGCGCAAGACCACGCCGCAGCGGTTGATCGCGGTGGTGGACCAGTCCGGGTCGATGGTCGACTCGATGGTCAACTGCACCATCCTGGCCTCGATCTTCGCCGGGCTGCCCAAGGTGGACGTGCACCTGATCGCCTACGACACCAGGGCGCTGGACCTCACGCCGTGGGTGGCGGACCCGTTCGAGACCTTGCTGCGCACCAAGCTCGGTGGCGGTACCGACGGCACGGTCGCGATGGCGCTGACCCAGCCGAAGATCGCCGAGCCGCGCAACACCGTGGTGGTGTGGATCTCCGACTTCTACGAGTCCTACTGCGAGCAGCTCTACGACTCGATGGCGGCGATCCACCGCTCCGGCGCCAAGTTCATCCCGGTCGGCTCGGTGACCAGCTCCGGCCGCGGCAGCGTGAACCCGTGGTTCCGCGAGCGGTTCAAGGACCTGGGCACACCGGTGATCTCCGGTCACATCCGCAAGCTCGTCCACGAGCTCAAGACCTTCCTCACCATCTGACTTTCTTGAAAGGCACCACACATGTCCGACCTGTTGCGCGCCCCCGCCGAGCTCAAGTACGCCGAGGAACTGGACTGGCTGGAGTCGGTCGACGACAACCCCAAGCCGTTCTCCTGGCGGTTGTCGCCGAAGATGATCCGCCTGTTCGTGCTGGGTGCCGAGCGGTCCGACGGCCTGGACCGGGAGATCGCGCAGAAGTGGTTCGGTGATCGCAGCATCGTCGAGCGCGCCATCGTCACGCTGGCGTCCGACCGCGGTCTGCTGCTGATCGGTGACCCGGGCACCGGCAAGAGCTGGCTGGCCGAGCTGCTGGCCGCCGCGATCTCCCGCAACTCCACGCAGGTGGTGCAGGGCACCGCGGGCACCACCGAGGACCACATCAAGTACTCGTGGAACGTGTCGATGGTGATCGCCAAGGGGCAGTCCCGCGAGTCGATGATCCCGTCACCGATCATGAACGCGATGGAGACCGGCACGATCGGCCGGTTCGAGGAGCTGACGCGGTCGACCAGTGACGTGCAGGACGCGCTGATCTCGATCCTGTCCGAGAAGTACATCTCGGTGCCGGAGCTGGACAACGACAACATCGTGTTCGCCAAGCCCGGTTTCTCGGTCATCGCGACCGCGAACAGCCGGGACCGGGGCGTCAACGACCTGTCGTCGGCGTTGAAGCGGCGGTTCAACTTCGTGCGCATCCCGGTGGTGACGAACAAGAAGAGCGAGGCCGAGATCGTCCGGTTCCGTACCGAGGAGCTGCTGCGCCGGCACCAGATCGAGCTGGACGTGCCGCCGACGCTGCTGGACGTGTTGCTGCGCAGCTTCGCCGACCTGCGCGCGGCCTCAGCGGCGGCGGGCAGCGACGACGAGAAGCTGGAGTCCGCGCTCTCCACCGCCGAGCAGATCGGTGTGCTGGAGGACGCGATCCTGCACAGCAACTTCTTCGGCTCGCGCGAGCTGACCGCGCGCACGCTCGGTTCCTCGCTGGTGGGGTCGCTGTCGCGGCGGGCGCCGGAGGACCTGGCGATCATGAACAAGTACCTGCACGGCGTCGTTGAGCCGCGGGGCAAGGACGAGGGCGGGCTGTGGCCGGAGTTCCTGGCGGGCGGCCGCGACACGATCGCCACCCTCTCGTGAGCTTCGAGTCGCTGCGCACGCAGCTGAACGAGGCGGCGACGGCGTTCTCCGACGGACCCGGTGCCCTGGAGGGCATCCTGCTCGGCATGGTCGACGACGTGGACCGCGCGGTGCGGGAGCCGCTGGAGATCTTCCCGGTGTGCCACCACTCGCCGGCGTCTGCCGTGGCGATGGCCCGCCGGTTGCGGGACAAGCAGCCCAAGGTGATCTACCTGGAGCTGTGCGAGGACATGGCGCCGCTGCTCACCGAGCTGCGCAACTGCCGTCTCCCCGTCGCGGTGCAGGCGTTCGCCAGTGAGATCGACGGGTTCCCGGCCGACTGGGCGCCGCTGTCGGTCGTCGCGCCGATCACCGAGGCGTCCGCGGAGTACCAGGCGATCGCCTACGCGCTGGACACGCCGGGCGTCGAGCTGGTGCTGGTGGACCGCTCGTCCGACCACGTGTTCCAGTGGCAGCCACCGGAGACGAAAGCCTCAGACGAGGACGCGCTGCACGGTGACGCGGTCGGTGTGGAGATCGGTGACCTGCGGCCGCGCTTCGCGGAGCTGGAGGAGCACCTGCTGCACCACGGCAAGGTGCGGCACTGGTCGGAGTGGTGGCACCAGTACGTCGAGCTCCCGCTCGGCGACAGCGACCACGACACGTACCGCCAGGTGATGTTCCTGATCGGCAGCCTGTTCCGGCGGCTCGCTCCCGGCGACACGCACCGGGTGCGGGTGGACGAGGACCGCGAGCGGTACATGTGGACCCGGATGCGCGAGCACCTGGCTGCCAGCGGCGCGGACCCGGCCGAATGCCTGTACGTGTGCGGCGCCTTCCACGCGGCCAGCCGGGTCGCGGAGTTCGGTGTCGACGGCAGCGACGGCTTCGTGATCAGCCCGCGCAGTGCGACGAAGTGGCAGCACGGGTTGATCCCGTCGAGTCACGCGGCGATCGAGGCGCAGTTCGGCCTGGCGGCGGGCTCGGTGTCGATCGCGGCCACCGAGTGGGCCAAGAACCTCAAGCGCACCAAGGTGAAGCCGTTCCAGCTCGCTGGTCAGGCCGGCGGGAAGAAGGCTCGCAAACAGGCCGCACTGCCTGGTCCGGTCGCGGAAATCGCCGCGGTGGACCAGCTTTCCGGCTTCCTGCAACGTCCTCCGATGCTGGACCGGCTGGACGAGGAGGAGCTGCTGGGCTGGTCCGTGGAGATCGTCCGCGCGGCCCGCCGCAACGGCTATCTCGCCTCCACGGCTGACGCGATCGCGGTTTTCGAGACGTCGATCCTGTTGGCGGGCATGCGGGATCGGGCGCGGCCGACGCCGTACGACTTCCAGGACGCCGCCGTCACGTGCATCGAGAAGGACGTCGTGCCCGGTCGCCGGGACGTGCGGCGCCTGGTCGAGATCATGATGGGCGGCGACCGGATCGGGCAGGTCGGCTACGACGCGTTGCCACCGCTGGCGCGCGACGTGCACGACCGGCTCGCCCCGTTGAACCTCAAGCTCCAGCAACGAGGTGTGCAGCGCGCCCTGCTCGACATCACCTCGCAGCCGGAGCTCGAAGCGTGCTCGACCCTGCTGTGGATGCTGCGCTACCTGCTGCCGCACGGCGCCGCCCGCCCGATCATGGGCGAGCGGAAGCTGGGTGAATGCCCGATCCAGGAGTCGTGGGACCTCGCCCTCGGCACGCACCAGCGGTCGCTGATCGAGCTGGGTTACGAGGGCGTCAGCGTCGAGCAGGTCGTGGAACAACGCTTGCGCCGCAGCGCATACGACCCGCAGGCCACCACCGCGACCGTCCTCGAAGCCGTCGAGGACGCGATTCGGTACCTGCACAGCCCACGGCTGGCGGCCGAGCTGGGCATCCGTGCGCTGGAGGTGCTGTCGGGCGAACGCACGGTCGACGGCGCACCGGAGGTCCTGAAGCGGTCCCGCCGTCTGCTCGCCTACTACCGCACGAACGAACCCGTTCTGCCGCAGTGGATCGAGTCGTTCGTGCGGACCGGCTACGCGCACTACTGCACGTTGCTGCCGACGGCGTTCACCGAGGAGGAAGCGGGCGTCGACCAGGTGGCCGCGATGCTGGGCTTCCTGTTCAGCATGGAGTCACTGGCCTTGTCGCTGGGCTGCGACCGCACGCAGCTGGAACTCGCGGTGGCGCAGTCGCACCCGGAAGAGCCGTCCAAGGTGGCGCTGCTGTGGGCCGCTCAGGTCCACCTCGGCCGTCTGTCGCGGGCGGAACTTCGTGCTCGGTGCGACGACCTGCTGGGCAACCCGCTGTCGTTGCCCAGCTATCCGCGCTACCTGAGCGGGTTCGTGCACGCGCTCGATCCGGTGCCGAGCCTGGTGGACTTCGTGGTGGAGACGATGTCCAACGCGTTCGCGCACCTGCCGGATCCGTTGCTGTTGCCGTGGCTGCCCAGCCTGATCAGCACGCTGCGCTCGCGTGGCGCGCAGTTCGTGCCGCTGCTGATCAAGGAAGCCGGACGGTTGTTCCCCGGCCGGCTCCCGGCACTGGACGCGTGGGTGCCGCCGTGGCTCGACGAACCCGTGCCTGTCGCGGTGCGCAAGAGCACCGGACAGGGGCTGGCGCTGTTGGCCGCTCATCCGGAGACGTGTGATGCGGTTGCGGGGTTGTTGGGATGTGCGGGGGAGTGGCAGACCGCGCCGGGTGGGGTGGCGCCGCTGAGCCGCCATCCGGACACGGCGGTGGCATTGGAGGCACTGATGTCCTGAGTGGACTGTTGGGGTCGTGTCCCCCGTACGAGCTACCCGCGGATGTCCACCGCGCGGTGACGTTCCGGGACCGCGAAATCTCTAGCGTTCCGGGCATGCGAATCGTGAAACAGCTGGTCCTGGTCGCGCTGGTGTCGATGGCGGGCAGCGCCGCCGTGCAGGCGATGGGCTGGAACGCCCCGCTCACCCTGGTCCTCGGGGTCGCCACGGCGGCGCTGGCACTGGCCGCGTACGCGTGGGTGGTGCGCCGGACCGAGCGTCGTGAACCGGTCGAGGTCGCGCTGAAGGGCGCCCCGGCCGCCGTCGGGCGCGGAGTGCTCATCGGGATCGGGATGTTCGTGGTCGTCATCGTGAACATCGCCTTCCTCGGCGGGTACGAGGTGCACGGCTGGGGTTCGGTGGGAGGCGCGGTCGCGATCTTCGGCTTCATGGCGGCCGCCGCGGTGACCGAGGAGGTGCTGTTCCGCGGCATCCTGTTCCGCGTCGTGGAGGAGCGTCTCGGGACGTGGATCTCCTTGGCGCTGACGGGTTTGCTGTTCGGGCTCGCGCACGTCTTCAACCCGAACGCCACGGTGTGGAGTGCCCTGGCCATCGCGGTCGAGGCGGGCTTCATGCTCGCAGCCGTGTACGCCGCCACGCGCAACCTGTGGGTGCCGATCGGGGTGCACTTCGGCTGGAACTTCGCGCAAGGCGGCGTCTTCAGCACCAGCGTGTCCGGGCAGGACGCTCCGCAGGGGCTGCTGGACGGGGTGACGTCCGGTCCCGCGCTCGTCAGCGGCGGCGAGTTCGGGCCGGAGGCGAGCGGGTACTCGTTGCTGGCCGGCGTGGTGGTGACGGTGGTCTTCCTGTGGCTGGCGAAGCGCCGGGGCACCATCGTGCCGCGCCGGGGACGCACCGCACCGGCCGCTACGCTCGCCGCGTGAGCCGCGCGATCCGGGACCTGTGGAGCCGGTTGGACGTCACGGTCCAGGACGCTCCGATCGCGCTGCTGCTCGTCGTCGCCTCCTTCGTGCCGGCGCTGCACAGCAAAGGCACGCAGCTCGGCGACCTGCCGTCGCGGCCGATGGACGCGCTCGCCGTCGCGGTGATCGCACTCGAATGCCTGCCGCTGGTCGTGCGCAGGCGGTGGCCGCTGGTCTGCCTCGCGCTGGTGTCGATCGCTTTCGCGGTCGACCAGCTGCGCGGCTATCACACCGTTTCCGGTACCGCGCTGCCGATCGCGTTGATCAGCGCCGGACTGCACGTGGAGTTCCACCGCCGCGTGACCGTGATCGTGGCGACCGTCGCCTACGCGGCCTTGGCGATCGGGCTCGACCGCGGCGGTTCCGGCGAGGGCGTGGCCGGGTTCGTGACGTTCTACCTGGCGCTGGCCGCCGCGTGGGGCATCGGCGCGTGGTTGCGGCTGTCGCGCGGTGCGGAGGCCGAACGCCGGCGCCACGTCGCCGAGGCCACCCGTGCCGCGGAACGGACGTCCATCGCCCGCGAGCTGCACGACGTGGTGACCCACCACGTGACGGCGATGGTGGTGCAGGCGGAGGCGGCGCGGTACCTGACCGCGTCGCCCGACCGGCTCGACCAGACGTTGCAGACCATCACGGACACCGGCCGCCGGTCGCTCACCGACCTGCGGCACCTGCTGGACGTGCTGAACCCGGACCACCGCGGCGAGTCCGTCGGCGACCTGCGCGGCCTGGTCGAGCAGACCCGGCAGGCAGGTCAGCCGGTGGAGTTCGCCGAGGAGGGCGAGGCGGCGCGGGACGCGGGCAGCGCGGAGGCCGTCGCGTACCGGGTCGTGCAGGAGGCGTTGACGAACGCCCTCAAGTACGCGCACGGCGAGCGGACGACGGTCCACGTCCGGTACGGCGAGAGGGAGATCAGCGTGGAGGTCGGCACCGACGGCGCCCGGTCGTCCGCGGCGAGCGGCGGCAGCGGGCGCGGCCTCGCCGGGCTGCGCGAGCGCGTCGACGTGCTGGGCGGCGAGTTCTCCGCGGGACAGCGCGAAGGCGGCTTCGTGGTCCGCGCGCGCATCCCGGCCGGGAACCCGTCGTGACCGCGCCGATCCGCGTGCTCGTGTGCGACGACCAGGCGCTCATCCGCACCGGGTTCGCCACGATCATCGACGCGCAGCCCGACCTGGAGGTGGTGGGGGAGTGCGGGGACGGGCGCGCCGCGGTCGAGCTGGCCGGGCGACTCGAACCGGACGTGGTGGTCATGGACGTGCGGATGCCAGTGCTCGACGGCATCGAGGCCACGAGGTTGCTGGCAGGCGCGGGAGTCGCCGATCCCGTCAAGGTTCTCGTGGTGACGACGTTCAACCTCGACGAGTACGTCTACGAGGCGTTGCGCGCCGGCGCGAGCGGGTTCCTGCTCAAGGACGCTCCGCCGGCGCAGCTGCTGCACGGCATCCGGATCGTCGCCGGCGGTGCCGCGCTGCTCGCGCCGGAGGTGACCCGCCAGCTCGTCGGCCGGTACGCGGCGCGGATCAGGCCTGGGAACGAGGCCGAGGTCCCACTGGCGCCCCGCGAGCTGGAGGTGTTGCGCCTCATCGCGGAAGGCCTGCCCAACAGCGAGATCGCCGCGGCGCTGGTGATCAGCCACGAGACGGTGAAGACCTACGTGTCGCGCATCCTGACCAAGCTGGACCTGCGCGACCGGGTGCAGGCGGTCGTCTACGCCCACCGCCGGGGCCTCGTGACCTGACCGAGCGCCGAGGGGTCAGGCGTGGCCCGAGATCATCAGGTCGGCCAGGTCCTCCGGGTCGAGGAAGGAGGCGGGTGGGGGGCGGGCCCCAGTTGAAGAGGCCCTGACGCCTTCGAGGACTTCCGGGGTCCACAGGGCGACTTCCGGGATGTGGTCCATGTCGCTGTGGTACTCGGCGAAGCAACTGCGGAAGGTCATCCGCTTCCACCGCCAGCAATCCATGCATCGAGGCGCTCGCCGTGGCGGCCCGTCATCATCTCCGCGAAGGACGCGACGTGGTAGGCCAACCTCTCCAAGGTCGAACTGCGGGCCAGGATCTCCTTCAGGCGATCACGTTCCCGGCCGTCGAGGTCGTCTGGGTGCGGCCCGACGCGAGGTCGAGCGCACTTCCCAGTCGCAGCACCCAGCAACACCCGCGGCCACAGCGCCTGCAGCGCAGCTACCGCAGACCGTCGCCCAACGCGACTGCCCGCACTGCGGCGGGCCCGTCACCATCGTCGCCCTGCTCATCGTGCTGGATTTCAGGTAGCGCTGGTTGATCACCTGGAACAACGCGGACGCCCCTCGCCGGGCAGCGGGAGATAGCCCAGTTCATCGATCACAAGGAGTTTCGGTCCGGCGGAGAACCGCATCCAGGTGGCCCAGCGACCCTCGACCGCGGCCTTGTGGCAACGGGCGGCGAGATCGGTGGCGGTGGTGAAGTAGACCCGGTTGCTGGCCTCGGCAGCGCCTCTGGCGAGCGCGGTGGCGAGCATGGTCTTGCCGACTCCGGGCGGGCCGACGAGCAACACGTTGGAGGCGTCGTCGAGGAACCGCATCGTCGCGAGGTCGCGGATGCGTTTCTCGTCGACGCCGGGCTGGGCGGCGAAGTCGAAGTTCGCGAGCGTCCAGGGATCCGGCAGGCAGGCGAACCGCAGCCGTCCGGCCAGGCGGCGTTCCTCGGTGGCGGTGACCTCGATCTCCAGCAGCCGCTCGAGCGCGGCGGTGAGCGAGAGGTTCTCGGCGCGGGCGGCGACGAGGATCCTCGGCAGGGCCTCGGCGGCATTGTCGAGTTTGAGGTAGGAGAAGTGCGCGCGGAGTTGTTGATAGCGGCGGGCCTCACTCATCTGTGGCCCTGATCTGTTGGCAGACAAGAGTTTCAGTCCTCCTCGGACTCTGGTTGGGACTCATGGGTGGGTGCTCTGTCCAGCCTGGCCGCGGTGGCGGCGTAGGCGGACAGGTCGATCACGACGTGGGCTGCGGGCCCCGTCGCCGGCAGGCCGCGCAGCCGGGCTGCCTCGGCCAGCGCCGCCGCCGAGGGCGGACGGCGAGTCTTGTGGGTGCAGGGCTTGCTGATGGAGAACGCGCCCAGCGCGGCCCGCTCGAGCGCGACCACGTGCCCGTCGTCGCGGATCACCCGTCCGGCGCCGTCGGGAGCGCGACGGTGGGCCGCGACCACCGCGCCGCGAGCGGTGACGATGCGCAGCTCGTCCGCGCCCAGCCGGTGCCGGACCTGAACCTGGGCGCCGCCCAGACCCGGCGGCACCGAGTACTGATTGCCACGAAAGGAGATCAGCGCCTGCGCGGTGACGACACGAGTGACGTCGAACTCCGCCGGGAACGCGATCAGCGGCGCCGGATGAAGGTGCTAGGTCTAAAACTGACTGAGGTTGTTGACAGTCTGGGCTCCTGAACCGGAGGAGGCCCATGGCTGAGCGGGTATGGAGCGAGAAGGACTTGGCCAGGCGTGCTCGTCGGCGCCTGGCCGTGTTGCAGCACGTCGACGAGGTCAGCGGCAATGTGGCGGCAACCTGCCGCTACTACGGCATCAGCAGGACGGTGTTCTACCGCTGGAAGCGACGCTACGAGGAGGAAGGACTCGACGGTCTCAGAAGACCGCGATCCAGTTCCTGGACTACGTGCTGTCCCGGCTGCCGTTCCAGGTCGAGAAGATCCAGACCGACAACGGCGCCGAGTTCCAGTCCGCGTTCCGCTGGCACGCCCTGGACAAAGGCATCGGCCACGTCTACATCCGCCCGGCGACCCCGCGGCTCAACGGGAAAGTCGAGCGCTCCCACCGCATCGATGCCGAAGAGTTCTACCGGCTACTCGACGGTGTCGTGATCGGCGACGCCGGCGTGTTCAACGAACGCCTCAAGGAGTGGGAGGACTACTACAACTACCACCGCCCACACGGCGGCCTCGGCGGCCAGACTCCCTATGAGAGGCTGCTACAGAAGACCCCCACCCAAGCCCAGGTTGTCAACGACCACCGTCAGCAGCACAGCTAGGCCACGGCAAGCGCTTCGACGGTGGTGCGTGCACCGTCGCGGACCCGGCGGCGGCCGTCCATTGTGGCGGCGAGCCGGTCCAGCCCGGCCTGCGCCTCGGCGATGGTGACGTCGTCGCCCAGGGTGCTCCACCAGCGCTGCGCCGCGGAGTGGTTGGCCTTCTCCACCACGCCTTTGCGGTTGCCGCGCCGAGGAGGACAGGTCACCGACCGGACGCCGTAGTGCTTGGCCGCCTGGGCGAACGCAGGCGTGATCCGGCCCGAGGACGGGAAACAGACCGTGGCCATCCGGTCGAACCGCCAGACCTCGGTAACCCGCCGAGCCGACGCACGACCGCGTCCATGGCCTCGATCAGGTGCGGGAAATCCTCGGCATCGGCCAGAACACCGCGCGAGCGACCGGAATGCGCCAACGCGCCAACCAGCAGATGCGCGTGGCGGCCGACGCCCCACGTGGCTGGCGGGTCGGGTAGTTCGAGCCAGTCCCACTGGGTTTCCTCGCCCGGTGGGTGCGCGATGATCGCGACGTCGCGGCCGCGAGAGACCTGGCAGGGCTCGCAGTGCGGGCGCAGCTTGTGTGCGCGGATCGCCGAGGTCAGCGACGGATAGGAGCCGGTGAACCCGAGCTCGGCCAGCTCGTCGAACAGCGTCGACGCCCACAGGTGCGGGTCGTCGGCCAGCCGGACCCGGCAGTACTCGAGGAACGGGTCGATGAGCGTCGGCTGCGTGCGCTGCCGCCGCCCCGGCTCGCGCTCGCCGGACAGATACGCGCGCACCGTCTTGCGGTCCACGCCGAGATGCCGGGCGATCGCCGAGATCGACCAGCCCTGCTGACGCATTAGCGCCATCACCTACAGCAACTGATCCACCAAGGCGTGAACACGAAGATCAAGCGGCTCAGCGCCAGACCTACGGCCAAGTCAGCTCCAGCCTGCTGCGCAAAAGAATCCTTGTCACCAACTGACCGCACCGCGACGAAGGACGCCACGCTTGATCACGCAATCATGGACAGAGCCGCCCGTTTGACACACCCAGGGCCGGAACAGGCCGAAAAACAGTTGGTGAAGCCGCGGGTATATCAAAGCACGGCCGACTCACCTGAAACTCGTTGAGGTCACGTCATTGTCTCGGTGGTGATTGGTGCGTTGCGAACATGATGGCCATCGCGGTGGCTGCCTCGATATCGTCGAGGCTTATCAGATGAGCTATTTCGTTGATCCACGGTAGCGGCAGAGGCTGAGGAACGCCATGCCGGGCCAGGAGGTCCCTGGCCCGGTCACGGGGTGGTCCGGTCATGTCCTGGTCGACGAGGAGGCTGGGTAGAGGATGGAGTCCGAACGCGGGATCTGGTCCGTGGTGGTTCGGCATCGGGTCGCTCGGGCCGGCGTCGCTGAAGTACCACTCATGCGGCTGCAATTCCGCCATTATGGATTCCGTCTCGCCCACGTCCGGAAATCCCGGATCGGAGGCACCGAAATCGAGCCCGCCGAAATCGAGCCCGCCGAAGTCGGGTGCGCTGAAGTCGAGCGCACTGAAGTCGGGTGCGCCGAAATCGAGCGCGCCGAAGTCGAGCGCGCCGAAATCGGGTGCGCTGAAGTCGGGTGCGCCGAAGTCGAGCCCGTCGGGATCGAGCCCGTCGGGGGTGGGGAGTGCTGGGGTGGGGGTGTGAGCTGCTGTTCGGCCGGCATCCGTGACCGGGACGGATGGGTTGGGGTTGTCCGCGGTCACGTCGTCTGCGTCGTCTGCGGTGTTGTCTTCGCCGAATAGGTCGGTCCAGTCGTCTGTGGCTGGATCGGTGTTGTGGGTGTCGGCTGGTCCTGTCTGGGGAAGTGTGGGGGGTGTTGCCGGTGGCGGGGGGTTCGGGTCGCGTGTCGCCAGGATGTCGAGGTCGAGGTCGAGGTCGAGGGCGATTACCGGTTGCGGTGGTGGGCTGGTGGGGCGGGGGGAGGGGTTCGGCGGGGCCGTGGAGGTCGCCGGTCTGGGGCCGGGGTGGTGAGCGGCTGGGCGTTGTGTGGAGGTTCGGGCCGTGTTGTGGGTGTCGGGGTTGGCGGGCTGGTCTGGGAGGACGATGCGTACTCGCCGGTGTTCCCACTGTCCGGTGCTGTGGGCGGCCGGTGCCGGCCCTGGGCGTGTGGCCCGGCTGGCGATCAGGTGCACTCGTGCGGGCCGTGGTTGGTCGTCGGGGCTTGTCAGTGATTCTTGCAGCCCTTGGGCCACCAGGCGGGCGTGGGCGAGGCCGGCGGGGCCGTATCCGATCACCTCGACCCTCCAGCGCGGGCGGGCCCCGGACCTGGTCCGTGCCGGTGGTGTGCGCAGGGCTTCGGTTATCGGGGACAGCTGCGGATGAGGCAGGCCGAGCGTGTCCCACGACTGGGTCCAGGGCAGGATCACGTCCCAGGAGCGGGCCTCTCCGGAGCGGAGGGTCAGGGTCGGGTTCGGTTGTACGATGACCTGGTCGGTCATCGACGACCTGGTGAATCGGTACGGGGTGCGAAGCCGTGCTACCCAGACCACCTCGGCGGGAATGTCCGCGAGAGCGGGCATGACCGTGGAGTTGCCCACGAGTGCCTGCGCGATCCACTGCGCGGCCGGGGCGGCATGCGCAGGAATCGCTGGTCGGTACTCCTGCGGTACGCCACCCAGCGTGCCCTCGAGTGTGCTGGTGAGTGCGGTGACCAGGGTCTCGCGTACCTGTCGTAGCCGGTTGTCGGCGCCGCTGAAAACTCCGCCGCTTGTCCATGCCAGCAGACGCTGCTCGACCGTGACGGTGCCGGTCTGCTCGTCGAGCTGCAGATTCAGGCCCTGGGCCACCTCGGTGGCGATCGCGGTGAGTTCGTCGGTTTGCTGGCTGCTCAGCCCCTGCCGTCCCACTGTGAACATCGCGGGGAACATTGCGGGCGGGGTGAGGTGGGCGGTGTTCTCCTCGGCGCGCCATCCGTCCCGGCGTGCGGTGTCGGCCAGCTCCGTGACCGTGCCGGCGGCCGGGCGGGTGGCCATCCAGTGGTCGATTCCCGCCTGGACGAGGGTCAGGTGCACCAGATCGACCCGGCGGCCAGCGGTCCCGGCCACATGACTGATACTGCCGTCGGGGTTGTGCGCGTACAGGCTCAACCCGTAGGTGTGCGCCGCGACGTTCGGGGCCAGGTCACCGGCGACATTGTCGTACAGGCCCGTCATGCCCATCAGCGCCATCACCCGCTCATGCGGTCCGGGATCGTGCTCGCCCTGCCGTACCGGGGGCAGATTGGCGGCGATGAAGTCCTCGACCGCCGGCACCCACAACACCCGTGACGCCACGGGCAGCGCCAGGTCAGCACGCAGACTCGCGACAAGGTCCGCTCGGATCCGCTCAGCGGTGAACAGGGTGCCGTCCCCGTCACGCAGGCCTGCCGTGAGCGCCAGCGCGCGCATGAAACAGTCACCATCGCGAGCGACCTCGACCGCGACCAGACCCGACCCCAGCAGGCTTTCCTCCTGCACGACCCCGACCCCGTGATCGACACCGACCAGATGCCCGTACCCGGCGCGGGCCAACGCCCACCGCACCCCCGGCGTCACCCCGGCCCCGGCCCCCCGCCGCCCCAACAGGTAGAGCCGGTGCCCGAGCGGGAAAAGGTACCCACCCTCCACCGGCACCCGCAGACCATAGCTGGGCAGGCCACGGGAGCCGGTCCCATCCCAGACCGGTAACAGGCCCGTGGTGGTGGCCGTGGCCAGCGCCTGCAGATAGTGCTCCTCAGTCCACCCGCCCTCCGGCCCCGCCTCCAGCAGATGCCCGTACCCGGCGCGGGTCAGCGCCCGCCGCAGCTCCGGCGACAACCTCCCGCCCCCGCGCCCTCGCCCCAGTTTGTAGAGCCGTTGTCCGAGCGGGAAACGGTGCCCGCCTTCCACCGGCACCTGCAGGTCAGAGCTGGGCAGGCCGCGTTCGCCGGTCTCGTCCCTGGCCGGTAACAGGCCCGTGGTGGTGGCGGTGGTCAGCGCCTGCAGATAGTGATCTTGAGTCCACCCACCCTCCGAACCCGCCGGACCCTCCTCCAGCAGATGCCCGTAGCCGGCGCGGGTCAGCGCCTGCCACACCTCCTGCGACAATACCCCGACCCCGAACCCCCGCCTCAGGTCGAAGAGCCGTTGTCCGAGCGGGAACTGGTACCCGCCCTCCACCGGCACCCGCAGGTTACTGCGGGGCAGGCCGCGTTCCCCGGTCCTGTCCCAGTCCGGTAACAGGCCCGTGGTGGTGGCGGTGGTCAGCGCCTGCAGATAGTGATCTTGAGTCCACCCACCCTCCGGGACCGACTCCAGCAGATGCCCGTAACCGGCCTCGTCCAGCGCCTGCCGCACCTCCTGCGACAACCCCCCGGCCCCGGCCCCCCGCCGCCCCAGCTCGTAGAGCCGTTGTCCGAGCGGGAACTGGTGCTCGCCCTCCACCGGCACCCGCATGGCCTGCGCCGGCAGGTCGCGGGGGCTGTGCCCGTCCCAGCCTGGTAACAGGCCCGTGGCCGTGGCTGTGGTCAGCGCCTGTAGATAGTGCTCCTCAGTCCACCCACCGTCCGGACCGGTCTCCAGCAGATGCCCGTAACCGGCTTCGACCAGCGCCTGCAACACCCCCGGCGACAACACCCCGACCCCGACCCCTCGCCCCAGGTTGTGGAGCCGTTGTCCGAGCGGGAACTGGTACCTGCCCTCCACCCGCACCCGCAGGGCCTGGGTGGGCAGGCCGCGGTCGCCGGTCTCGTCCCAGCCCGGTAACAAACCCGTGGCCGTGGCCGTGGCCAGCGCCTGCAGATAGTGCTCCTCAGTCCACCCACCCTCCGGCCGCACGTCCAGCAGATGCCCGTAACCGGCCGTGGTCAGCGCCTGCCGCAGCCCCGGCGACAACACCCCGGCCCCGGTCCCCCGCCCCAGGCTGTAGAGCCGTTGTCCGAGTGGGAACGGCCGCCCGTCCGGCAAATCCACGATCAGCGATCGACGGGGTACAGCTCTCACGCCCTGAGGGTCCGCCGCGGGCAGCCGCCCCTCCTTTAGCGCGGTGGTCAGGGCGTCGATGTAGTCCTGAGGCGCCCGTGCAGTCCGCGCGCGTTTCTGCGGCGGCCCGGTGTCACCGTCCTCCGGAGCCGGCCGAACTCCACCGCGTCCCGCTGCACCGCGTCCCGCTGCACCGCGTCCCGCTGCACCGCGTCCCGCTGCACCGCGTCCCGCTGCACCGCGTCCCGCTGCACCGCCTTCCCCGCTCTGTGCGTTTCCGCGTGCTCCACCGAGCATCTGGCCGATCCGGCCCGACACCACCCATTGCGACAGCGTCACCCCGGCACCGGCCGAATCCCGCGGCAGCACAAAACCCGCCACATCCACCTCCGCCCGTACCGACCGCAGTGTCTCGACGGTGATCTCTCCCCCCGGCCACCCCCACCGCACCAACTGCGCGTTGACAGCAGAGAGCAAAGCCGTCTCGAAATCAATCTCCCGCCGAATAGGCGCACCCACCACACCCCCAGAGGCCAAGAACCGGCCCGTCTCCGATCGCGTGGACCCTCCCCCCTCGGAAGACGACTGGCCCTGCCCCGACTCCACCGGCCCATCGGCGACGATCACCAGATCATCCCGAACCACCGGACCTCGGCCCGACATCACACCATCCCCACTGTCCAGCACCGGCTGTACCGGTTGCGACGGCTGTACCGGCTGCGACGACACGATCGGCGCCCTCAGCGAACCCGATGGCATCCCCGCAAGAACATCGGACTCGCCGAACCCCTCGACATAGGACGACAACCGCGACTCGACCTCGTCACCTGACCGGCCCCAACGCCGGGGATCGGAGTCGATCACGCCCAGCAACCCTTCACGGGAGTCGTCGTTCCCCTTGCCGCGCTCGAGGCCCTCGTCCACATCGGACCCGACCTCGGTGTCCGAGTACGGGCCGTAGCGGATGTCCGTGGCGGAACCATGGTCGTAGTCGAAGACCAAGTCGGTCTTCGAATCGGTCCCGGAATCGGAATCGCTGTCCGACAGATCGCTGCCGAAATCCTGGCCGACAGCAAGGTTCTGGCCGGTAGAGGAAGCGACCGGTACCGGCACGTCGGATTCGAGCGTGACGCCGGCCTGAGGCGCCCGGACGACCTCCGGAGAGATTTCCGCGCCGGCGGTATCGGTGGAAACCGGCGTCTTGCTGGTCTCCCTGACGTCGATCTTCGGCGTGGCCGAAGAGAACGGGGTGTTCGGCGGCGAGGTGTTTGGCGGGTGACTCAGACCATCAGGGCCGTTGCTGGTGCCGTCGCTGCCCAGATCGCCGGTATCACTGCCGACCTTGACACCACCGCTACCGGCACCACCCACACCACTGCCCGAGTCGCGGCCACCGGAGATAGCACTGGCAGTCCCGCCATTCCCGCCGCCGTTGCCGCTTCGGTTGTCGCCACCGGCGATACCCGGCAGCTCCGCATACGGTGGCGTATACGGCGGCGCATACGGCGGGGCCGGGCTGTACGGCGGCAGAAGACTCTCGGACGAACCATTGCCCGCCAAGCCGAACCTGGCACCACCAGTGCCGGGCTTGAGATCCGTGCCGGGCTTGAGATCCGTGCCGGGCTTGAGATCCGTGCCGGGCTTGAGGCCTGTGCCGGGTCTGGAACCACCTGTGTCGAGTTTGATGTCCCGAGGC
>NZ_JBEXPJ010000135.1:0-24987 GCF_040611995.1 Lentzea sp. NPDC006480 | reverse complement strand
GGGGCTCGTGTGTGTGGTGCTCGCCGGGTGTCAGCGCGGTGTTGCGCCGGGTATCGCCGGGCAGGCTCGGGTTCGGCGTGTGGTGCACTGCTAGGTGTTCTGGGGGAAGCCCAGGTTCACGCCACCGTGTGAGGGGTCGAGCCACCGCGAGGTGACCACCTTCGAGCGCGTGAAGAAGTGCACGCCGTGCGGGCCATAAGCGTGCGCGTCACCGAACAACGACTCCTTCCAGCCACCGAACGAGTAATAGGCCACCGGCACGGGAATCGGTACGTTCACGCCGACCATGCCGACCTCGATCTCGTTCTGGAACCGGCGCGCGGCACCACCGTCGTTGGTGAAGATCGCGGTCCCGTTCCCGTACCGGTTGCTGTTCACCATCTCGACGGCCTCGTCGTACGACTCGGTCCGCACGACTGACAGCACCGGGCCGAAGATCTCGTCGGTGTAGATCGTCATGTCCGTGCCGACGTGGTCGAACAACGTGGGCCCGAGCCAGAACCCATCAGCGTCACCGTCGATCGGGTGATCGCGCCCGTCCACGACCAGCGCGGCGCCCGCCTCGACACCGGCGTCCAAATAGGACGTGACCTTGTCCCGGTGCACGCCGGTGACCAACGGCCCCATCTCGCACGACGCCCCGGACCCGACCTTGACGTCCGCGATCCGCGACTTGATCTTCTCGACCAACGAGTCGCCGACGGAACCCACGGCCACGACCACCGAGATCGCCATGCACCGCTCGCCGGCCGAGCCGAACCCGGCGGACACCGCGGCATCAGCAGCCAGGTCCAGGTCTGCGTCGGGCAGCACGACCATGTGGTTCTTGGCGCCGCCCAACGCCTGCACACGCTTCCCATGCGCCGTACCGGTCTCGTAGACGTACCGAGCGATCGGCGTGGAACCGACGAACGAGATCGCCTTGACCGTCGGGTGCTCCAGCAGCCGATCCACAGCCACCTTGTCGCCGTGCACGACGTTCAGCACGCCGTCCGGCAGCCCGGCCTCGGCGAACAGCTCGGCGATGAAGATCGACGCCGACGGGTCCTTCTCCGAGGGCTTCAAAACAACCGAGTTGCCGCACGCGATCGCCGTCGGCACGAACCACAGGGGAACCATCGCCGGGAAGTTGAACGGCGAGATCACCCCGACAACCCCAACAGGCTGCTGGATCGAGTAGACGTCCACGCGCGTCGAGGCGTTCTCGCTGAACCCGCCCTTGAGCAGCTGCGGGATTCCGCAGGCGTACTCGACCGACTCGAGGGCCCGCTGGATCTCGCCGCCCGCGTCCGACACGACCTTGCCGTGCTCGGCGGAGACGATCTGCGCGAGTTCGCCCTTGCGGTCGTTGAGCAGCTCGCGGAACTTGAACATCACCGTCGAGCGCTGGGCCAGCGACGCGTTGCGCCACGACGCAAACGCTTCCGCGGCCGCGGAAACCGCGGCGTCCACTTCGGACACCGAGGCGAACGCTACCTGTGCCGCCACCTTGCCGGTCGTCGGATCGTAGACGTCACCAGTCCGCGAAGGCGTGTCTTCCCAGTGCTTGCCGTTGATCCAGTGTTTGATCACGCCTGCTCCACCGCCTGTGCCAAGATCCCCAGCGCCTCTTCGAGCTCGTCCTCGGTCAGCGTCATCGGAGGCGCCAGCCGGATCACGTTGCCGTACAACCCGCCCTTGCCCACGAGCAGCCCGCGCGCCTTCGCCTCGGCCAGGACGACACCGGCCGCACCGGGGTTCGGCTCGCCCTCCGGCCCGACGAACTCGACGCCGACCATCAGCCCCTTGCCGCGCACGTCACCGATCACCGGGTGCTTCTCGGCGATCTCTCGCAGCCCCCCGAGCAGCCGCGAGCCGAGCTTGGCCGCGTTGGCCTGCAGGTCGTGGTCGAGCAGGTAGTTCACCGTGGCCAGCGCGCCGGCCGTGGAGACCGGGTTGCCGCCGAACGTGGAGATCGAGTTGGCGTTGATCGTGTCCATCAGGTCGCCGCGTGCCACGACGCCGCCGATCGCGAGGCCGTTGCCGAGGCCCTTGGCGAACGTCATCGCGTCCGGCACCACGTCGTGTGCCTGGATGCCCCAGAAGTGCTCGCCGGTGCGGCCCCAGCCGGTCTGCACCTCGTCGGAGATGAACAGGATCCCGTACTCGTCCAGGACGTCCTTGAACGCGCGGAACAGGCCGTCGGGCGGCGAGGTGAAGCCGCCGACGCCCTGGATCGGCTCGGCGATCATGCACGCGACGTCACCGGACGTGGTGGTCTCGATGATCTCGCGCAGGTCGTCGACACAGGCCTTGATGTAGTCGGCGTCCGAGAAGGTCTTGAACGGCGACCGGTAGCGGTAGCCGCCGTGCACCCAGCTGACCTTGATCGGCGACAGCGCGGAGGCTGACCAGCCGCGGTTGCCCGTGATGGCGATCGTGGCGAACGCCCGGCCGTGGTAGCTGTTGCGCAGGGCCAGCACCTGCTCGCTGCGCCGCGCCGTGGTGGCGAGCATCAGCGCGGTCTCGTTGGCCTCGGTGCCGGAGTTGGTGAAGAAGACCTTGGCGTCCGGGATGCCGCTGAGCTCCGCGACCTTCTCGGCGAGCTCGATCTGGTTCTTGATCAGGTACAGCGTGGAGCTGTGCAGCACACCGGTGTCGAGCTGCGAGCGGATCGCGTCGCTGATCTCCGCGACGTCGTAGCCGATGGCGTTGGTCAGGATGCCCGCGAAGAAGTCCAGGTAGGTCGTGCCCTCGCGGTCGATCACCCGGCGCCCGCTGGCGCTCGCGATCTCGATGGGCTCGTCGTAGTAGAGGGCCAGCCACTTCGGCATCACCGCGCGGTGTCGTGCCAGCAGCTCCTTGTGGGCCATCACGTCCTCCAGAGGGTCTCCACCTGCCTTCGGAGTCTGCTGGGGCCGGCGGTCGGCCGCCATGCACAACCTGTACCCGGATCGGCTGGTTGGCATTACGTTGTGTCCATGTACCCGACCGTCGCCGAAGTCGTCGCTCTTCCGGTGATCCGGCAGGGTAAGCCGCGTTTGGTGGCCGGGTCGGCCGGCCTGTCGCGGCGCGTGCGGTGGGTGCATGTGGCGGAGATCGCAGACATCGCGCCACTGCTGCGCGGCGGCGAGCTGGTGCTCACGACCGGCGTGATGCTGCCCGAGTCCGGCCTCGCCCGGTACGTCGAGGAACTGGCCGCGGTGGGTTGCGCCGGGTTGGTCGTCGAGCTGGGCCGGCGGTGGCGCGACGACGTGCCGGCCGCGCTCGTCACGGAGGCGGAGCGGCACGGGTTACCGCTGGTCACGCTGTCCGAGGAGACCAAGTACGTGGCAGTCACCGAGGCGGTCGTCGGGCTGATCGTGGACGCCCAGCTGGCCGAGCTGCGGGCCGCGGAGCAGGTGCACGAGACGTTCACCGCGCTGACGGTCGCCGGGGCCGAGCCCGCTGAGGTGCTGCGCGAGGTGGCGCGGACGTCCGGTCTGCCGGTCGTGCTGGAGACGCTCGGCCACGACGTGCTGGCCTACGACGCGGCCGGGCACGACCCGGTGACGTTGCTGGACGACTGGGCGGCGCGCTCGCGAGCGGTCACGGTGACCGAGCGGACCGCGTACCACCAGACGTCCGGCTGGTTGATCACCATCGTCGGGGCCCGTGGCGCGGACTGGGGACGGCTGGTGCTCGTGTCACCGGAGCCGCCGCCGCACCGGCACGTGGTGGTCGCCGAGCGCGCTGCGTCCGCGTTGGCCGTGCATCGGCTCGTGGCGCGCGATCGGGAGTCGCTGGAACGCCAGACGCACCGGACCCTGCTGGCCCAGCTGCTCGGCCAGTCGCCGCAGTCACCGGACTTGGGTGCGCGAGCGGCGGCCCTGGGCGTGCCGCTGGAACGCCGTCAGCTGATCGGGGTGGCGGTCCGGCCGGTGTCCGTGCTGCACGGGCAAACGCTTGCCACCCAAGAAGTCCTGCGTGATCTTGCCGAAGCGACTGCCTTGGCCGGGCGACGGGTCACGGTCGCGGCGCTGGTCGGCGTCGTGGACGACACCTCGGTGCGGGCGCTGCTGTCGGTGCCGATGACCGTTGGTGTGGAAGGGGTGCTGCGCAAGGTCGCGCGCGAGATCCACCGCACGGCGGCGTCGACCGTGGTGATCGCCGTGGGCACGACCGTGATGTCCACATCGGACGTTCGCCGGTCGCTGGGCGAGGCCGCACACGTGGCCGGAGCGGCGTTGCGGGCGCCGGGATCCCAGCTCTACCACCGGTTGGACGACGTGCGGCTGCGCGGTCTGCTGCACCTGCTGCGCGAGGACGAGCGGGTGCGGGCGTTCGCGGACCGTGAGCTGGGGCCGTTGCTGGCACGGGACAACGCCCAGGGCTCACGGCTGGTGGAGCTGCTGCGGTGCCTGTGCGAGAACGGCGGCAACAAGTCAGCTGCTGCTTCGGCCGCGCATCTCTCTCGCACGGCCTACTACCAGCAGCTGAACCGCATCGAGCAGGTCCTGGGCGTCTCGTTGGAAGACCCGGAGTCCGTGCTCTCCCTCTACGTCGCGCTTTTAGTGCACGAAATGGGCCCGTGAGTCGTGCACGGGCCCATTTTCAGCGTGCGATTCAGCCGTTGATCGTCGGCAGGGTGCCCGACAGCACGTTCGGGTTCGGCACGACGCCGTTGGTCGGCAGGTCGGACAGGCTCGGGGCCTTCAGGCCGCCGACGTGCGCACCGCTCGCGAGGGCCTCGGCGTTCGGCAGCGACGGGAGGGTGCCGAGCTCGGGCGCGATCGGGTTGGTCACGGTGCGCTCCTGCGCGGCGGCCGGAACAGCCGGGGCCTTGCCGTCGGGCGTGACCGGCGTGGTGACATGGCCGAGCTTCAGCGCGCCGGCCGACTCGAGCGGGTTGGCGGGCAGGCTGGCGTCAGAGACGATCTTGTCCGCGCCGACCTCGGGCACGCCGGGCAGCGACGGGAGAGCCTCAACGGCGTTGGCCGAGCCCGCGAGCAGCGGGGCCGCACCGGCGGCGAGCAGAGCGGCGGCACGAAGCAGTCCGGAACGAGACACAGTTTTCCTCAATCTGGTTTGGGGACCGATCTTCGTATTCATCGGCCGATTCGGTTCGCGAATTAATCCGCTCGATCGGGTGTTGAGGACTTGAACCTCCCGCGGCGGGAGGTCCTACGGTTGCCAGGTGACCCGCTGGAGCATCGGTGACCTGGCCAAAGCGAGCGGACTGACCGTCCGCACGCTGTACCACTACGACGAGATCGGACTCGTGAGCGCATCCGAGCGCACGACGTCCGGTCACCGTCGGTACACACCGGAGGACGTTCGTCGCCTCTATCAGGTGAGATCGCTGCGCCAGCTCGGCCTCTCACTGGAGGAGGTCCGCTCGGCACTGTCCCGTTCGGACTCGCTGCGGCCGATCTTCGAGGCCCAGCTGGCCGCGTTGACGACGCAGGTGCGACAGGTCGACGCGCTGCGGTCGCGGATCGCCGCGTTGCTCGACGGTCACACCACCGAATCCCTTCTGTCCACTTTGGAGATGATGTCCGTGTACGAGAGCTACTTCACCGCAGACCAGCTCAACGACATGCGTTCCCGCGCCGCGTCGATGGGCCCGGAGGCCGTGGAGGCGCTGAAGGCCTCCTGGCTGGAGCTGGTCAAGCAGATCCGGCAGCACCTGGCCGACGGCACTCCACCGACGGACCCGCGCGTCGTCGAGCTGTCGCGGCAGTGGGACGCGCTGGGTGCCGAGTTCACCGGCGGCGACCCCGCGATCCAGGCCGCGGCGCAGCGGTCGTGGAACGAGAACAAGCCCGCGATCAGCTCGCAGATCGGCTGGCTGGCGGACGACGGCCTGGTCGACTACATCGGTCAGGCGCGCGCCGCCCGGTGATGGTGCCGAATCGGCAAATGAGCGGGTGAGTTCGGCGTGGAGTCGGTAGAAGTGGGTCATGTCCGCTGACGACGACACCCGCCGACTGCAAGCCGCCAACCCGACCGGCTGGTTCGAAGATCTCTACGCGGAGGCCGACGCCGGCACGGCTTCCGTCCCGTGGGATCAGCCCCATCCGCAACAACACCTCGTCGAGTGGGCCTCCGGTGCCGATGCCGCGGGCCGCAGCGCCCTGGTCGTCGGCTGTGGCTACGGCCGCGACTCGGAGTTCCTGGCCTCGCTGGGGTTCGACGTGACCGCCTTCGACATCTCCCCCACCGGGATCGCGGCGGTTCAGGCGCGCTACCCGGACTCGAAGGTCTCGTACGTCGTGGCCGATCTGCTCGACCCGCCCGCGGAGTGGCACCACGCCTTCGACCTCGTCGTGGAGAACATGACGGTGCAGGCGCTTCCCGTCCCGTTGCACGCCCAAGCCACCGAACGCGTCGCGTGGCTGACCGGATCGACGCTGCTCGTGCTCGCCGTGGCCCGCGACGAGGGCCCGGTCCCCGACGGCCCGCCGTGGCCGCTCACGCCGTCCGAGATCGAGGCGTTCGCGACCGACGGCCTGGCCATGCGCTCGGTCAGGCGCGACGGTCCCAGGTGGGTCGCCGAGTTCGGACGTTAACTGGCCATGAACTGGCCACTTATGACGGAGTTCTGCCGAATAGCGTGAATCATGCTCGTTCGTCGGCTGATCGCCCGCCTGCTCGACTGGCTCCTGGTGCTGGTCGTGGCGTGGCCGTTGGTCCACGAACCCGTGCTGCTCGTGCTCTGCGCGGTTTTCTACGACGCTCTGCTGCTGCGCTGGAACACCCTCGGCAAGGCTCTTGTGGGGCTGCGGGTCGTGGGTCCCGCGTCCGGCCTCGGCCTCAGCCGGGTACTGGCTCGCACGCTCATCACGACCGCGCTGCCCGGCGCGGGCGCGGTGCTCGTGCTGACCGGTCTGGGCTGGCGGGAACCGGCGCTGATGGCAGGCCTCGGCTGGCAGCAGCCGTGGGTCGTGATCGGCGAGCACGTGGGCGTGGGCTCGGCGGGGTGGCTCGCCTCTCTTCTACTGGTGGGCGGGCTCGTGCTGCTCGTGTTGTCGGCCGTGGAGTCCCTGGATCTGCGCGGCACCCGCACGTGGCACGACCGTCGCGCGGGCACGGCCGTGGTGCGCCTCAAAGCCGGGACTCGATGAACCGCACCGCGTCCGGCAGCACCCGCCGCCAGTAGCCGCCGTCGTGCGCGCCGTGGTCGAACGAGCCGGCCGCGCCGACCTCGTTCGCCAGCTCCTGCGCAGAGTCGTGGAACGGATCTTCCTGCCCGCACCAGACGCCCACCGGTGACCTGATGCTGTCCATGTGCCGCAACGGTTCGTGGCGCTCCCACACGTCACGCGACACGAACCCGTCGATCCGCTCGGCATCCTCCCAGGTCGGGAACAACGCCGGACTGATCGCCGCGACGGCTTTGAGCGACTGCCTCGACGCGAGGTCCAGCACCCCGAACCCGCCCATCGACACGCCCAGCGCGGCGTCGAACGGCACCGGCGGAACGAGGTTCACCCAGTAGTCGTCGCCACCGTTGATCACGGCACACCGGAACTTCGCGCCGTTGAGGAACTGCGGCAGCCCGAGTTCCTGCCACCACTGAACGCTGCCGCCGCGACCGTGCAGCACGAGCACGGTCGGCCCGTCGGTGCCCATCCAGGCGCCCCAGGGCATCGGCTGAACGGGTACAGGTGGCACGTCCGGCACCACGCCGTCCGGCCCGGTCCATCCGAGCAGGCGACGCCCGCGTGGAGTCGTCGCGCCGAATATCCCCGCTGCTCCCACCAGGCCCGCGCCGCCCAGCACCACGGCTCGCCGTGAGATCCCCATACGAACCAGTGGAACACAATGTGCGGCGATCATGACAAGCGTGGACACTTTGACACTGCCAGACGTGCAGCGGCGCACCCAGGATTCCGGCATGGAAACCGACCGCGTTCGGCGTGTTTCAGCAGCGTAACAGGGGGTTGAACGATGGCAGTCGAGTCCTCACCGCCCCAGGTCACACCTGACGGCCGCGTCGAACTGAGCGACACAGGTCCCATCGAGGACAGCAGGTTCTTCAACCCCGAGCTCGCGCCGGTGCCGATCGAGCAGCGGACGTGGACGACGTACAACTTCTTCGCGCTGTGGATGGGCATGGCGCACAACATCCCCAGCTACACGCTCGCGGCGTCGTTGATCGCCCTCGGCATGGACTGGGTGCAGGCGTTCCTCACGATCACCCTGGGCAACCTGATCGTGCTCGTCCCGATGCTGCTCAACAGTCACGCGGGCACGAAGTACGGCATCCCGTTCCCGGTGTTCGCCCGCGCGTTCTACGGCATCCGCGGGGCGAACCTGGTCGCGCTGCTGCGAGCGTTCATCGCGTGCGCCTGGTTCGGCATCCAGACGTGGGTCGGCGGCAAGGCGCTGCACGTGATCATCGGGCGGCTGGCCGGCGACGGGTGGAGCAACGCCTCCGTCGTGGGCGGTCAGCCGTGGACGTTGTGGCTGTGCTTCTTCGGGTTCTGGGTCGTGCAGATGCTGGTGATCTGGCGCGGCATGGACGCGATCCGGCGGTTCGAGAACTGGACGGCGCCGCTCGTCAGCGTCGGGTTCCTGATCCTGCTGGGCTACGTGCTGGTGAAGGCGGGCGGGTTCGGGCCGATCCTGCACCAGGGCAGCACTCTCGGCTGGGGGCCGGACTTCTGGAAGGTCTTCTTCCCGTCGCTGATGGGCATGATCGCGTTCTGGTCGACGCTGTCCTTGAACATGCCCGACTTCACGCGGTTCGGTGGAAGTCAGAAGAAACAGGTCACGGGACAGATCCTCGGTCTGCCGACCACGATGTCGTTCATCGCGATCGTCGCGATCCTGACGACGTCCGGCGCGCAGGCCATCTACGGCAAGGCGATCTGGGACCCGGCGGATCTGGCCAGCCGGTTCGACAGCACGATCCTGGTGCTCATCGCGCTGATGTCGCTGGTGCTGGCGACGATCTCGGCGAACCTCGCGGCCAACGTCGTGAGCCCCTCGTACGACTTCTCGAACGCGTTCCCCAAGCGCATCACGTTCGCGATCGGCGGCCTGATCACCGGTGTGGTCGGCATCCTGATCCAGCCGTGGCGGCTGATCTCCGACCCGAGCATCTACATCTTCGCGTGGCTCGGGTTCTACGGCGGCCTGCTGGCGTCGGTGGCCGGCGTGTTCGTCGCCGGGTACTGGGTGATCAAGAAGACCCGGCTGGAGCTGGCCGACCTCTACCTGGACGGCCGGGGCGCGTACTGGTTCAACGGCGGCTGGAACTGGCGGGCTGTCCTGGCCACGCTCGTGGGCTCCGTGCTCGCGGTCGGCGGCGCCTACGGTGGACCGTTTCCGGCCGATGGCTTGATTCCGTTCCTCAAGCCGCTCTACGACTACAACTGGGTGATCGGTTTCGCGGCCGGTTTCCTGGTTTTCCTTGCTCTCAAGGACAACACGGCAAAGGAGACGACCAGGTGAGCAACATCATCCGGGCGGCGCTCGTCCAGCAGAAGTGGACGGGCGACAAGGAGTCGATGATCGCGAACGCGGTCGAGCACATCCGCAGCGCCGCTTCCCAGGGCGCGCAGGTGTTGTGTCTCCAGGAGCTCTTCTACGGACCGTACTTCTGCCAGGTGCAGGACGCGGACTTCTACTCGTACACCGAGTCGATCCCCGACGGCCCCACCACGGAGCTGATGTGCCAGATCGCGGCACAGCACAACATCGTGCTGATCGTGCCGATGTACGAGGTCGAGCAGCCGGGCGTCTACTACAACACCGCCGCCGTGATCGACGCCGACGGCACGTACCTGGGCAAGTACCGCAAGAACCACATCCCGCAGGTCAAGGGCTTCTGGGAGAAGTTCTACTTCAAGCCGGGCAACCTCGGTTACCCCACGTTCGACACCGCGGTCGGCCGGATCGGCGTCTACATCTGCTACGAACGCCATTTCCCGGAGGGCTGGCGCGCTCTCGGGCTCGCGGGTGCGAAGATCGTGTTCAACCCGTCGGCGACTTCCCGTTCGCTGAGCGAGTACCTGTGGAGGCTGGAGCAGCCCGCCGCGGCCGTCGCGAACGAGTACTTCGTCGGCGCGATCAACCGCGTGGGCGTGGAACCGTTGGGCGACAACGAGTTCTACGGCCAGACGTACTTCGTGTCGCCGCGCGGCCAGCTCGTCGGTGAGGCCGCTTCGGACACCGAGGAAGAGCTCGTCGTCCGCGACCTCGATCTCGACCTGCTGACCGAGGTCCGCGACACGTGGGCGTTCTACCGCGACCGCCGCCCGGACACCTACGAGGGCCTGGTGACGCCGTGAGCACCCTCATCCGCAACGGTCTGGTCATCAACGCGACCGGCTCGCACGCGGCCGACGTGCTGATCGAGGGCGAGCACATCGCCGCTCTGGTCACGCCGGGTTTCGAGGTGCAGGCCGACGAAGTGATCGACGCGGCCGGGAAGTACGTGATTCCGGGCGGCATCGACGTGCACACGCACATGGAGATGCCGTTCGGTGGCACCCAGTCCGCCGACACGTTCGAGACCGGCACGACCGCGGCGGCGTGGGGCGGCACGACCACGATCGTCGACTTCGCGGTGCAGCCCAAGGGTTCCTCGCTGCTGTCCACTCTGGACAAGTGGCACACCAAGGCCGACGGCAACTGCGCGATCGACTACGGCTTCCACATGATCGTCTCCGACGTCAACGACCAGTCGTTGAAGGAGATGGAGTCGTGCATCGCGGCCGGTGTGAACAGCTTCAAGATGTTCATGGCCTACCCCGGCGTCTTCTACGCCACGGACGGCGAGATCCTGCGCGCCATGCAGAAGGCCCGCGAGACCGGTGCCACGATCATGATGCACGCCGAGAACGGCATCGCGATCGACCAGCTCGTCGCGCAGGCGCTGGCGAACGGCCTCGGCGACCCGGTGCAGCACGGCCTGACCCGGCCGCCGGAGCTGGAGGGCGAGGCCACCTCGCGCGCCATCCAGCTCGCGAAGGTGACCGGTTCTCCGTTGTACATCGTGCACTTGTCTGCGGCGCAAGCACTCGACGCGGTGACGGCTGCGCGTGACACGGGCCAGAACGTGTTCGCCGAGACGTGCCCGCAGTACTTGTACCTGTCCCTGGAGGACTTGGCACGGCCGGGCTTCGAAGGCGCCAAGTACGTGGCGTCGCCTCCGCTGCGCCCCAAGGAACACCAGTCGTCGCTGTGGCGCGGGCTCAGGACCAATGACCTCTCGGTCGTGAGCACCGACCACTGCCCGTTCTGCTTCAAGGACCAGAAACAGCTGGGCGTCGGTGACTTCTCCAAGATCCCCAACGGCATGCCCGGCGTCGAACACCGCGTCGACCTGCTGCACCAAGGGGTCGTGAAGGGCGAGATCACCCGCGAACGCTGGGTCGAGATCGTCGCCACGACCCCGGCCCGCATGTTCGGCATGTACCCGCGCAAGGGCGTGATCGCACCGGGCGCCGACGCCGACGTCGTGATCTACGACCCGGTGGCCGGCCAGACCATCTCCGCCGAGACCCATCACATGGCCGTGGACTACTCGGCCTACGAGGGCTTCGACCTCACCGGCAAGGTGGACACCGTGTTCTCACGTGGCCGCAAGGTGATCGCCGACGGCGCCTACCACGGCTCGACGGGCCACGGCCGTTTCGTGTCCCGCGAGCTCAACCAGTACCTCGTGTAGAGAAGGGCGTTTCCGTGGACTTCGGCATCGTGCTGCAGACCGACCCGCCAGCGCGGGACGTGGTGGAAGGCCTCCGCGCCGCCGAGGACTGCGGCTTCCGCTACGGCTGGACGTTCGACTCCTGCGTGCTGTGGCAGGAGCCGTTCGTCATCTACTCCCAGGTCCTGGCTGCCACCCGCGACCTGGTCATCGGCCCGATGGTCACCAATCCGTCCACACGCGACTGGTCGGTGACGGCATCACTGTTCGCGACGCTGAACGACATGTTCGGCAACCGCACGGTCTGCGGCATCGGCCGGGGTGACTCGGCCCGCCGCGTGATCGGCCAGAAACCGGCCTCCCTGGCCACGCTGGGCGAGGCCATGCACGTGATCAAGGAGCTGGCCGAAGGCCGTTCCGTCGAGCACCACGGCACAGCGGTGCAGATCCCGTGGGTGCGCAACGGAAAGCTCGAAATGTGGATGGCCGCCTACGGTCCCAAGGCACTGAAGATGGTCGGCGAGCAGGCCGACGGCTTCATCCTGCAGACCGCCGACCCGGACATCGCCCGCTGGACCATCGGCTCCGTCCGGGAAGCAGCCGCTGCCGCCGGCCGCGACCCGTCGGCCATCACGATGTGCGTGGCAGCACCCGCCTACGTCGGAACCGATCTCTCCCATCAGCGGGATCAGTTGCGGTGGTTCGGCGGCATGGTCGGCAACCACGTGGCGGACCTCGTTGCGCGGTACGGGGATTCCGGCGTGGTCCCCAAGGCTTTGACCGACTACATCAAGGACCGCGAGGGCTACGACTACTCCCACCACGGCAAGGCGGGCAACAGGTCGACCGACTTCGTGCCGGACGCGATCGTCGACCGCTTCTGCCTGGTGGGCCCGGAGTCCGCGCACATCGAGCGACTGCAGGAACTCAAGGAGATCGGCGTCGACAACTTCGCGTTGTACTTGATGCACGACGAGAAGGACAAGACGCGCGACGCTTACGGCGCCTCGATCATCCCGGCAGTCTAGAACGCGCGCCACGCCGGCGCAGGTGGCCAGTCGACCGGCAGTCCCGTGTTCGGGCAAACGCCGAACACGGGATTCCTGATCTTCGTCCAGTCAGCGGCGGCACCCGTTCGCGCGCAGGATTACGCTGGGTCACACGCCTGGTTCGCCAGGCCGCCGCACACTACCGCTCCGGACCCCGGCGGTGCTCACTCCTCGAACCAGTTCAGGAGAGCCGCCATGTCCGCACTCCGACCGGTCGGACCTCCCGACATCGCACGCCTGGAAACCGGCACTCGCGCGTTGCGCGCGGTGGACTACCTCCGCGGCGGCGAGCCGTGCCTCGGTGACCTGCGCATCCTGGTGCGGGAGAGCACCCGGCTGCTGGGCGCCCGCAACACGGAGGAGACGCGGCGGCGCCTCTACGTGGTGCTCGCCGACCTGCGCAACCTCGCCGGCTGGGTGTGCTTCGACGCCGGTATGCCCGTGAGCGCACAGGCCCACTTCAGTCACGCGCTGACACTGGCCGCGCTCGCCCGGCACGACGGACTCGTCGCCAACATCTGCTACCGGCTGGGCCGTCTCTTCCTGCACCAGGACGACCTCGACGAAGCGCTGACCCGCTTCGAGCTCGGACAACTCGCGGCGATGCGGTCGGGCGACGAGATCGCGGCGAGCATCCTGTCCGTGAACTCGGCGTGGGTGTGGGCCAAGAAGGGTTCCGCGGACAGCGCGAGCGACCTGCTCGCGCGGGGCAGGGAGCAGTTCGCGGCCGGCGATCACGCCAACGCGCCCGACTGGGCGAGGTTCTTCACCGAGAACGACCTGTCCGCGATGGCCGGCGCCGTCCACACCGATCTCGCGCTCACCGTCGGCGGACGGCACGCGCGCACGGCCATTCCCCTGCTCACCACCGCGATCGAGGGTTACGACGACGGAATGGCCAGGAGCCGCACGCTCAGCCTCGTCCTGCTGTCGACCAGCCACCTGGTCGAGGGCGATCTCGGCAACGGGGTGGACACCGGCCTGCGAGCCCTGTCATCAGCGGGTGCCGTCGGGTCGGCACGGGTGCGCGACCGCATCCGCCGCCTCGCCTCACACGCACGCACTCGCGCGGGCGCGTGGGAGCTGGCCGAGCGCATCGACGCCGACACGGCCGCGTCCACCGGACGTGCCTCATGACCACCGACCACACCACCACGCAGTTGCTCGAATCACTGTCCGCGGAGCAACGCGAGGTGCTGAGACTCAGAATCGTGTACCGGTTGTCCGCCGAGCAGACGGCACTGGCGCTGGGCATCTCCCCGGCGAGCGTGCGCGTCATCCAGCACCACGCGCTCGATGCCGTGCGCGCCCTGCTCTCCCACCAGGAACAAGCCGGTTGGGCCGCTTCCGGTCCCTCGTGAACTGCTCGCGCCAACGAGAGGCGGCTGCGATGACCGGCGAGCGGCTGGACAGGGTGTTGGCCTGGTGGGGCTCGACGCGCCGGCCGTCAGCGGACCAGCCGGGTCCGGCCGTCCCAGTCCGAGGTGAGCGCCGGCAGGAGTTCGGCCAGCTGAACCGGGTACACGGTGTCCTCCGCTGAGGCCAGCTCCTCCGCGCTCCACCAGCGGTAACCGGAGATGCTGGTCTCCTCGACGTCGTTGAAACCCGAGGTGTCCACCTCCAGCCCGTCGACACGGGCGTGGAAGAACCACTCCTCCGCGTCGAACGTCTGGCCGTCGAAGCTGAAGACAACGCGGCGGCGCCAGACCGGGCCGGTCAGCTGCTCGGGCGTGAGCTTCAGGCCGGTCTCCTCGAAGGCCTCGCGCACGGCCGCGTCGCGGAGTTCCTCGCCGTCCTCGACACCGCCGCCGACGGTGAACCAGAAGAGCTCCTGGGGGCGGGCCGGGTCGAAGCCCTGGAAGAGCAGCACGCGACCGGACGCGTCGGTCAGCAGCACGCGGGCGGACGGACGCGGGGTGAGCATGACGGCGTCCGAGGGCGCCGCCGGCTCGGCGATCTCGAAGTACGACGGCTGGGGTGCGGTGCCGGACAGTCGCAGCCACCTGACGATGCGGCGGCGGCGTTGCACGAGGGTGTCGCGCACGGCGTCGTTGTGGACGCGGCGGGCCAGCACGACGCGTTCCTCTGCGTCGGCCAGTTCGAAAGCCAGGGCCGGAGCCACGGACGTGCGGTCCAGGGCGCCCAGCAGGCCGGAGAGCTCGTTCTCGGCCAGTTCCCGCTCAGCACGCGACGCCGATTCAGCACGAGAAGCAGCGGCGGACAGCGCCGGGTCCAGCAGGGCGCGGGTCACCACGGCGCGGCGGGCCAGTGCCGCGTCGAGGGCTGCCCAGGCGGCGTCGGTGCGGACGTGCAGGCGGTCCAGGCGGTTCGCGATGGCGAGGATCCAGGCGGCCAGCAGGAGCGTGACGACAACTACGACGAGCGCGGTGGTCATGGGCGGCTCACCCCGGCATCGGGCACAGCGGTCATGCCTCGCTCACCCGGCGCGGGTCGGCGGCGATGGCCGTTTCGTACACGCGCAGGACCTGGCTCGCGACGACGGACCAGTCGAAGGCCTGGACGCGCTGGGAGCCCAGATCGACGTACTCGGCCCGCAAAGCGCTGTCCCGCAACACCGAACGCAGTGCGTCGGCGAGCGCGGCGGCGTCGCCCACCGGGAAGAGCGCGCCCGCCTTGCCGTCGTCCAGCACGCGGCGGAACGCGTCGAGGTCCGAAGCCACCACGGCGGTGCCGGCGGACATCGCCTCGGTCAGGATGATGCCGAAGGACTCGCCGCCGGTGTTCGGCGCCACGTAGACGTCGACCGAACGCAGCATCCGGGCCTTGTCCAGGTCGTCCACCTGGCCCAGAAGGTCCACCCGGTCGGAAAAAGGCCCGTCGAACGTGTTCTCGCCGCGGCCCACGACCAGCAGGCGCAGGTCCGGGAACTCGTCCGCGATCAGGCCGAACGCCTCCCACAACACGGGCATGCCCTTGCGCGGCTCGTCGTAGCGGCCGACGAAACCGATCGTGCCGCCGGGGCGGGGGTAACCGTCCAAAGTGGACGCCGAGGCGAAGAAGTCGACGTCGACGCCGTTCGGGATCTCGACCGCGTCGCCGCCGAGGTGCTCGACCTGGACGCGGCGGGCCAGTGCGGAGACGGCGATGCGGGCCGTGACCTTCTCCAGGAACGGCTGCAGCACGCCCTGGAACGCCGACAGCATCTTGGAGCGCGGCGTCGAGGTGTGGAAGGTGGCGACGATCGGGCCGTCCGCGACCATCAGGGCCAGCATCGACAGCGACGGCGCGGTGGGCTCGTGCAGGTGCAGGACGTCGAACTGGTGCTCGTCGATCCACCGGCGGACCCGCGCGTACGAGACTGGACCGAAGGACAGCCGGGCCACCGAGCCGTTGTACGGGATGCCGACCGCGCGGCCGGCGGACGTCACGAAGTCCGGCAGCTCGTTGTCGTCGTCCGCGGGCGCGAGCACGTTCACGGTGTGGCCGAGCGAGATCAGGGCACGGGCGAGGTCGACGACGTGGGCCTGCACTCCCCCTGGCACGTCGAAGGAGTACGGGCAGACGATGCCTACCTTCACCGCGAAAGCCTCCTGGCCAGTGCGGCGCGCCGGCTTTCCGGCAGGTCGGCGAGCCAGAGCTGCTGCAGCATGTGCCAGTCGGCCGGGTGGGCCGCGATGTCGGCGGCGAACACGTCGGCGATCGCCTGCGTGGCGGCCTGCACGGTGCTCACCTTGATCTGCGGGTGGATGCGGAAGTGCCAGCCGTCCTCGGTGAACCAGCAGCCGACCGGCATCAGCGCGGCACCGGTCGTCGCGGCCAGGTGCGCGGGGCCGGCGGGCATCAGGGTCTGCTCACCGAAGAACGTCACGGGCACACCGGACGACGTCAGGTCGCGGTCGGCCAGCAGGCACACGACCTTGTTGGCGCGCAACCGTTCGGTCAGCACTGTCGCAGGTGGACGGTCGCCGCCGTTCAACGGCAGCACCTCGAAGCCGAGCGTCTCGCGAAACTCCACGAACTTCCGGTACAGCGACTCGGGCTTGAGCCGTTCCGCGACCGTCGTGAACGTGCCCGAGTGGCCCACGAGCCAGACGCCCGCCATGTCCCAGTTGCCGCTGTGCGGGAGCGCGACGACCGCGCCGGTGCCGTTCTTCAGGGCCGCGTCGAGGTTCTCCACGCCGGAGACCTGCGAGTTGCACTTCTCGTAGGCCGCGCGCAGATCCATCGACGGCAGCCGGAAAGCCTCGCACCAGTAGCGCGCGTACGACCGCAACGAGTCCCGCACGAGCTCGTCGAGCTCTTCCTCACCCGCTTGCGGCACGACCCGGCGCAGGTTCGTGCGCAGCTGCGCGACGCCCGCTCCCCCGCGTCGAGCCGCGTAGTCGGCACCCGCGTTGAACAGCGCCCGAGCCCACTTCTCCGGCAGGAGACGGATCAGCCGCCACCCGGCCGTGTACCCGAGCGTCGCGAGGTTCACGCGGCCTCCCGCGCGGACTTCGCGACCGCGAGGACCCGCTGCAGCACCGTCGCCACCGTCATGACCGCCAGCAGCCACAAGGAGATGTCCATGAGGTGCGGCACGCCGAGCCCCTGCACCCCGGCCCCGACCAGCGCGACGATGAACCGCTCGGCCCGCTCGGCCAGTCCGCCGTCCGCACTCAGCCCGGACGCTTCGGCGCGCGCCTTGACGTACGAGATGACCTGCGAGGCGACCAGGCAGATGAACCCGGCCGCGGCGGTCCACCGGTTGCCCTCGCTGAACGCGTACCAGGTGAGCGCCGCGAACAGCGCCCCGTCCGCGATCCGGTCGCAGGTGGCGTCGAGCACGGCACCGAACTTCGTGGGCCCCTGCGCGCGGGCCATGGCCCCGTCGATCAGGTCGAGCAGCACGAAGAACGTCACCAGCGCGCAGCCGAGGAACAGCTGCCCGCGGGGGATGAACCACAGCGCGCTGGCCACGGCACCGGCCGTGCCGACCACGGTGACGACGTTGGGCGTGAGGCCACGCGCGAGCAGCCACGCCCCGATCGGATCGGTGACGCGCGAGACGGACGCGCGAGCGAAGATGTTCAGCATGGCGTGTCGCAGCCTAGCTGGACTGGTGAAACGCACTGCTCGCGGGTGAGGGAGCACCGGCGGGAAAGCTGCCTGCGAGCGCCTCTCGGTGATCGGCGGCACCGCGCACAGGCGGTCCCGGCCCACGTCCATGAAGGGAACCTTCCTCCACCCGAAGTGGATGAAGGTTCCCTTCATCCACCAGGAAGACCGTGCATACCGGGCATCTTGCTCACCGGGAACGCTCTCCTGCCATGACTCTCCAAGACGCAAGCCGGGCCGGCCGCGCCACGCGGCGTCGGCGACGGCCGGTTCCAGGGCCGGTTGGGTGTGGTCAGCGGCGATTTGATCAAGAGTTGGCGGTACTTGCGGACGCCAACAGAGCCAATGCCTTGGAAGCAACCGCCTAGCTGAGCCGCCGGTGGTCCTCGGCGATCCGCTTCAACAACGCCTGCAGCTCCTCGCCCCGCACCGCCAGCCGCTCCAGCCGGCTGAACAGGCCGAGGTACTCGCGCACGTCCAGCGGGTCGGTGATGGTGGCGTTGCCGGTGAGCACGCTGACCGTGACCACGCGCTCGTCGTAGATGTGGAAACCGTGCAGGGCGACCACGTTCGCGTCGGCCGACCACGGGACGACGCCCAGGCGGACGTTCGGGCGGCGCTGGATCGCGGCCAGGTGCTCCACCTGTTCCGCCATCAGGTCCGCCGAACCCATCCGCCAGCGCAGCGCCCCCTCGGACATCAGGAACACGAACTGCTTGGCCAGGTCGTCCATCCGGGCACGCCGGATGCGCAGGGCGGCCACCGCGGCCTCCTGCTCCGACTGCGGCATCGTCCCCAGCACGATCCGCAGGTAGGACTCGGACTGCAGCAGCGAGGGCACCAGGTTGACCTGGAAGAACCTCGATGTCGCCGCCCGTGCCTCCACGCGGGTGATCGTCTGCTGGTGGCGGTGCGCTCCTCGGTGCAGCACGACGCGGCGGGTCTCCGCCTCCGCGTGCAGCGACCTGGCGAGTTCGACCAGTTCGATGCGCGTCTCCCTTGCCGCGGCCAGTTCCGCGACAAGACGCTCCACGTCGGTGACGGACGGGAGCAGCATGCCGTTCTCGATCTTCGACAGCTTGGACTGGCTCATCCCGGTGGCACGGGCGGTGGCCGTGCCGGTCATCTTCGCCTCGGTGCGCAACCGGCGTAACTCACGCGAAAGCCGTTCTCTCGCTAATCGCGAACGCTCAGGTGCGGTCATGTTCGCACCGTAACCATCTGTGCACGTGGAGACGATCGGCCATCGGCGGGGACTTGACTCGCAGTTGACACCTCCAGGTGGGTGATCTCACCTACCTGGAATCGCTTTGTGCTGGCGATTCGTCTCGATCGGCTGACCAGAAACACCCGAAAGTTGTAATCAACCTATTCCGCGCCACGTGGAAACCACCCGGATTGTCCGGTCAGGACAACGTGGGTGGTTTTTGTCACTCTTTTGTCCACGAATTCGTACGGATTTCAATCACACGGCTCTGGCCGGCTAAACGCAGTGTTTAGTCAATGAGAACAAACCAATACCGCACGAACCGGGGCCGACCGGCTCAGCCGACGGCCTTCCAGCCCTCCGCCAGCAGGTCACGGGTCTCCCCGAGCAGCTTCAGCCGACGGCCTTCCAGCCCTCCGCCAGCAGGTCACGGGTCTCCCCGAGCAGCTGCGGCAACACCTTCGTATGCCCGATGACCGGCATGAAGTTCGCGTCGCCACCCCATCGCGGCACCACGTGCTGGTGCAGATGTGCGGCGATCCCGGCACCCGCGACGACACCCTGGTTCATACCGACGTTGAACCCGTGCGGCGCCGCCACGTGCCGCGCCACCCGCATCGCCTTCTGCGTGAACGCGGCGAACTCCGCGGTCTCGGAGAGTGAGAGATCCGTGTAGTCCGGCACGTGCCGATACGGCAGCACCATCAGATGACCGGGGTTGTACGGGTAAAGGTTCAAAACCGCGAAGACCTCGGCACCTCGCGCGATGATCAGCCCCGCCGAGTCGTCCAGCTCGACAACGCGGCAGAACGGACAGCCCTCGGGTTCATCACCGAGTGCCTTGCCCTCACCCTTCACATAAGACATGCGGTGCGGGGTCCACAAACGCTGCAATGCGTCGTGGACCCCGACACCGTCCTGTTCGGAAAACTCAGTCGTCACGAGAGAAGTTCCGCCGTGGGCGACGCGTTCTCCCGGCGCTGCACCCAGTCGACGATCTGCTCGACGGCCCGCTCGACCGGTACACCGTTGATCTGCGTGCCGTCGCGGAACCGGAACGACACCGCGTTGGCCTCCACGTCCTTGGCGCCGGCCAGGAGCATGAACGGCACCTTCTGCATGGTGTGGTTGCGGATCTTCTTCTGCATGCGGTCGTCCGAGGCGTCGACGTCGACCCGGATCCCCTTCTTCCGGAGAACCTCGCGCAGTGCGAACAGGTGGTCGGCGTTGTCGCTGGTCACCGGGATACCCACGACCTGCACCGGAGCGAGCCACGCCGGGAACGCGCCCGCGTAGTGCTCGGTCATCACGCCGAAGAAGCGCTCCACCGACCCGAACAGGGCGCGGTGGATCATGACCGGGCGCACGCGCGAGCCATCGGGCCCGGTGTACTCCAGCTCGAACCGTTCCGGCAGGTTGAAGTCGAGCTGGATCGTCGACATCTGCCAGGTGCGGCCCAGCGCGTCCCGGCACTGCACCGAGATCTTCGGGCCGTAGAACGCGGCGCCACCGGGATCCGGCACGAGCTCCAGGCCGGACTCGCGGGCCACCGACGCCAACGTCTCGGTCGCCTCCTCCCAGATCTCGTCCGCACCCACGTACTTCTCGGGGTTCTTGGTCGAGAGCTCCAGGTAGAAGTCGTCCAGGCCGTAGTCGCGCAGCAGGTCCAGCACGAACGTGAGCAGCGACTTCAGCTCGTCGCGGATCTGGTCCTTGGTGCAGAAGATGTGCGCGTCGTCCTGCGTCATGCCGCGCACTCGGGTCAGGCCGTGCACCACGCCGGACTTCTCGTACCGGTACACCGAGCCGAACTCGAACATGCGCAGCGGCAGCTCGCGGTACGAACGCCCGCGCGACTTGAAGATCAGGTCGTGGAACGGGCAGTTCATCGGCTTGAGGTAGTAGTCCTGGCCGGGCTTGCGAACGGTGCCGTCCTCGTTCAACTCGGCGTCGAGGTGCATCGCCGGGTACATGCCGTCCTTGTACCAGTCCAGGTGACCGGAGACCTCGAACAGGTTCCCCTTGGTGATGTGCGGCGAGTACACGAACTCGTAGCCGGCCTCGGTGTGCCGCTGCCGGGAGTAGTCCTCCATGGCCTTGCGAATGATGCCGCCCTTGGGGTGGAACACCGCGAGACCGGAACCGATCTCGTCCGGGAACGAGAACAGGTCCAGTTCCACACCGAGCTTGCGGTGGTCGCGGCGCTCGGCCTCGGCCAGCCGCTCCAGGTACGCGTCCTGCGCCTCCTGCGACTCCCACGCGGTGCCGTAGATGCGCTGCAGCTGCGGGTTGTTCTCGTTGCCCCGCCAATACGCCGCGGCGACGCGGGTCAGCTTGAACGCCGGGATGTGCTTGGTGGTCGGCACGTGCGGGCCGCGGCACAGGTCGCCCCACACCTGCTCGCCGGTGCGCGGGTCGAGGTTGTCGTAGATCGTCAGCTCGCCGCCGCCGACCTCCATGACCTCGCTGGTGTCGACGTCGCTCTTGATGTCGACGAGCTCCAGTTTGAACGGCTCCTTCGCCAGCTCCTGCTTGGCCGCGTCGACCGACTCGACCACGCGACGGGAGAACCGCTGCGAGCCCTTGATGATCTGCTTCATGCGCTTCTCCAGCGCCTGCAGGTCCTCGGGGGTGAACGGCTTGGAGACCTGGAAGTCGTAGTAGAAGCCGTCCTTCACGGGCGGGCCGATGCCGAGCTTGGCCTCGGGGAACTGCTGCTGCACCGCCTGCGCCAGCACGTGCGCGGCGGAGTGGCGGATGACGCTGCGGCCGTCCTCGGTGTCCGCGGCGACGGCCTCGACCTCGACGTCGACCTGCGGGGTCCACGACAGGTCGCGCAGGTGGCCCTCGGCGTCCTTCACGACGACGATCGCGTCGGAGCCCTTGCCGGGAAGACCGGCCTCGCGCACGGCCGTGCCCGCCGTCGTCCCAGCCGGAACCACCACGCGCGGCGGGTTCTGGGCGACTGCTGGGCGCGACTCGGACACGATGACTCCTAGAGAGAAGATGGGTTTGCGGATCAGATGTTATCGGTGCTCAAAACCGACATGACGATCGCGTCGTGGAACTCGCCGTCCCAGAGCAAGGCGTCGCGCAGACGGCCCTCCTCGCGGAAGCCGCACTTCTTGTAGACGTGGATCGCCCGTTCGTTGAACTCGTACACCTCCAGGTCCACCCGGTGGAGGCCGCGCTCGTTGAACGCGTAGTCGAGGACGTGCTCGATCGCGGCGGTGCCGTAGCCCTGGCCGAAGCCGTCCCACAGCGCGATCCGGAAGCCCGCGGACCTGTTGTCCTCGTTTATGGTCAGCATGACCTCGCCGAGGTACTTCCCGTCCACGGTGATGGCGCGGGCGTAGCGGTCCGGGTCGTTCAGGACGCGTTCGATGTACGCCTCGATCTTCTCCAAGGTGAACGTCCCGGCCTTGTGCGTCCCGGTGAGGCGGTTGACCTCGTCGTTGTGCGGGCCGCCTGCGAGCATCGCCGGAGCGAACTCCTTGCGGAAGGGTACGAGTTGCATGGTTCTATCGAACCTGGTGCTCGCAAGTGGTTTCTGCTTAGCGTGACGCGATGCGGTTACTGTTGGTCCTGGCAATGGTGCTGGGCGCGCTCTCCGCGCCTGTGGTCTCGGCGGCTCCTGCAGGCCCCCGAGACGTGATAGTTCAGCTCTTCGAGTGGAACTGGCGGTCCGTCGCCGCCGAGTGCCCGCGGCTCGCGAACTACGGCTACGTGCAGGTCTCGCCGCCGCAGGAGCACGTGACGGGCCCGCAGTGGTGGACGCAGTACCAGCCGGTCTCGTACAAGATCGAGTCACGGCTGGGGACACGCGCCGAGTTCGCCTCGATGGTCACCGCGTGCCACAACGCGGGGGTGAAGGTGCTGGTCGACGCGGTGATCAACCACACGACCGGCGGCAGTGGCACGGGCTGGGCCGGGTCGCCGTACACGCACTACGACCACCCCGGCACGTACGCGTCGTGGGACTTCCACCACTGCGGACGCAACGGCAACGACGACATCGTCAACTACGGCGACCGGTGGGAGGTCCAGAACTGCGAGCTCGTGAACCTCGCGGATCTGGCCACGGACACCACCTACGTGCGCGACAAGATCGCCGCGTACCTGAACGACCTGCTGTCGCTCGGCGTCGACGGGTTCCGGCTGGACGCCTCGAAGCACATGCCGGCGGCGGACATCGCGGCCATCAAATCGCGGCTGACACGCTCGCCGTACATCGTGCAAGAGGTCATCTACGGCAATGGCGAACCCATCGGGCCTGGTGAGTACACGGGCAACGGCGACGTCCACGAGTTCCGTTACGCGCGAGACCTCAAGCGGGTCTTCAACAACGAGAAGCTCGCCTACCTGAAGAACTACGGCGAGGGCTGGGGCTACCTGCCGTCCTCGCAGGCCGTGGTGTTCGTGGACAACCACGACACGCAACGCGACGGCTCGACCCTGTCCTATCGGGATGGACGCCGGTACACGACCGCGAACACGTTCATGCTCGCGTGGCCCTACGGAACGCCCGCGTTGATGTCCGGCTACGCGTACTCGTCCAACGACCAGGGCCCGCCACAAGACGCCAACGGACGCATCATGGACGTCTCCTGTGGATCGACTTGGCTGTGCGAGCACCGGCAGTTCGAAGGAATGGTCGGATTCCGGAACGCGACGCGCGGTACGGGCGTCACACTCTGGTGGGACGACGGGAACGACGTGATCGCGTTCGGCCGGGGCGACCGCGGTTACGTGGTCGTCAACGACTCGGACCAGGCCGTTTCCGGCAGGTCGTTCCAGACGTCGATGCCGGCCGGGACCTACTGCGACGTGTCCGGCTTCGGCGGGTGCACGACCGTTGGCTCGTCCGGGTGGTTCACGTTCGTCGTGCAACCACACTCCTCGTTCGCGATTCATACGTAGACGCATGTAGGTGGTTTTTCGGATGCGTCCGGGTGGGCCGGGCGAGCACGCTGTTGGCCCGGCCCGCCGTTAGGAGCTCCGATGCACGACCTCGTCATCGAATGCCCGGTCCACCTGACCGAGTCCAACCGGGCCGAACTGCGCCTGCTGTACGCCGACCTGCGCGACCACTACGCTCGCCGGGACGCTCGCGACGGCACGCGCACGACCTTGCACTTCGTGTGGTCGGGCGACCTGGATCCGGATCTCTTCGGCGCCACCTACGCTGATCAGCGGCACATCTTCACCGCCTCGCGGCCGATCCTGAACTCCGCGCAGAACCGGCTTCAGGAAACGAACAGGTGGCTGTCAGGCTCAGCTCAGCCGAACGGCGCATCGTTGAACACATGAGCGAGCAGGGACAGGCGCCTCCTCCGCAGGAGCCGCCCCGTGATGGGCCACAGAGCGATCCGCAGGCAGCCCGGCCTGCACCGGACCAGGCGACGACCCCGCTGCCCGCCGACGCACCGGCCACGCCTGGTCAGCAGCCCGCGCCGGAGCAGCCGGCGGCGACAGCGCCACCGACGACCCCAGCGCCGCCCGCCCCCGGACAGCCCGCGCCGGAACAGCCGGCGGCGACGGCGGCAGAAGCACCGGCACCGCCCCCGGTGGCCGCTCCGGTCGCCCCCGCCCGGCCTGGCCGCGCGAGGCGGTTCGCCGGGCACCGGGCCACCCAGCTGGTGGCCGTGGGCCTGCTGGGACTCGTCCTCGGCGGCGGCATCGTGGGAGCGATCGCGGCCAACCGCTTCGACCACCGCGGACCCGGACACGTCCGCATGTACGAGCGTGGTGACCGCGGACCCGACCGCGGTGACCGCGGGGGTGACCGCTTCGAGCAGCGCGGTCCGTTCAACGACCGCGGCGACCGCTCACAGCGGTGACCGACCGAGCGCACGACTCACGCAGAACCCGAGTCCCCGACGGTGTGAGTCGTGCGCTCCCCAAAGCCAGGAACGCACGCCGAAGCCGTATTAGTCCCCCTCGTTCGGTGGCTGGCGTGCGTTCCGCCCAGCTCGATGAAGGGAACCTTCATCCACGTCAGGTGGATGAAGGTTCCCTTCATCGTGAGAGCTACTGCGATGCTTGTTGCGGGC
>NZ_JBEXPJ010000134.1:0-25040 GCF_040611995.1 Lentzea sp. NPDC006480 | reverse complement strand
TCGAGAAGGACCTCCTGGCGTGGACCCTCGCGATGGGGCACGCCATGACGCGCGCGGGCCTCGACCTCGGCGACTGGCGCCCGGACGTGGTGCACAAGGGCCACCTGCTGTTCGTGGACGCCTTCCGGGAGAGCCGGATCAAGGGAGTCGACTCGACAGCCCGAACCCTTCGGCGTGGATCACTGGCAACTCAACAAGCTTCCCTTCCACCATGGTCATGGCATCACTTTGACCGGAGGGAGGCCGGAATGAACTGGTCCACGACGCCGCTCGGCGCGGGAGGGGCGCATCGGGTGACGGTGCCGGGATGTCGCAGAGTACTGGTGATCGTGCCAAGCATAGTCGCTGGCACGCGGCTGCTCGATCTGCTGCCGCTGCTCAACGCCGACTACCGGGTGCAGACCTTCTTCACCCAGCCGGAACTGTGCAACCACACGGAGGTGTTCATCAAGACGATCGGCGGGCTCACGATCCCCTGGGAACAGGCGTTGCAACACGAGTTTGACCTCGTCCTCGCGGCGAGCTATCGGTTCATTGACCGAGCTCCAGGACCTGTGCTCGTGCTGCCCCATGGCGCGAGCGCGCTGAAGTCGCGGATACGGGTCCGGCACACAGCGGAACCGGTGCACGGTCTCGATCGGCAGCTGCTGATGCGCGATGGCAAGGTGCACGCGGCGGCGATCGCCTTATCCCACCAAGACGAGTTGTCGGTGCTCACCGAATCCTGTCCCGAAGCGGTGGATACCGCTGTCGTCGCCGGCGACATCTGCCTTGACCGGATGCGCGCGAGCCTGCCGTTCCGCGACCAGTATCGTCGGACGCTGGGCGTGCGTCCCGACGAGACGCTCGTGACGATCAGCTCGACCTGGACGACAGAGTCGACGTTCGCCAAATGTCCTGCGCTTTACCGGGAACTGCCCAGGATTGCCAAGGTGGCAGTGGTGCTGCATCCGTACATCTGGACTGTGCACGGCGCCTGGCAGGTGCGGTCCTGGCTAGCCAACTGCGACGTAATCGTCGTTCCGCCCGAAGCAGGCTGGCAGGCGACGATGATCGCGAGTGACGTCGTCGTCGGCGACCACGGCTCGACGACCCAGTACGCCGCCGCGATCAGCAGGCGCATGCTACTCGCCACCCTCCCCGAGGTCAGGAAGGGCAGCCTCGCGCACGCGTTGGGCGAGGTCGTGCCGATATATGCGGGTGAACTGGACGAGGCCGTGACTGCGCCGGGGTTTGCCGGCCTGATCAGCTCTCGCCTCGACCGGGCTGGCATCATCCTGCGCAGGACGATGTACCGCCTGCTCGGCATGCCCGAGCCTGAACAGGTCTGCTCGATCGCACGGGTTCCGTGGCCGAAGCCGCTCTCCGACGACCGCTGATCGAACGTCACCGATCAAGCGCGCGGAGCCGGTCCCTGGTTCGCTCCCCGCTCGGGTCGAATGACTCGCCATAGCACCCGAGAGCGGCACGGTAATGGTCACGAGCAAGCGGCAAGTCACCCTGCCGCTCGGCAATCTCTCCCAACAGCTCGAACGCATCGGCGACGTGTAGCGGTGAGCCAGCGTCCCGGACCACCTCAAGCACGCCGTGCGCCAACGACAAAGCGTCCGTGAAGCGGTCGAGGTGCAGCTGCGCGCGGGCCTGGAACATCCGGGCCCGTGCCTTGTCCACAGCGTCGTCGAGCGACGTCTCTGCCTCCCTGAGCTCGGCAACTGCCTCTTCGAGCCTGCCCATCTCGATGAGCACCTCCCCGACGCGGCGGCGGGAGAGGCCGATGCCTCGCGCCCATCCATGGCGTACCTCCACATCGACGCTCTCGAGGAAGTAGCGCAGCGCCGGGTCGAACTCGCCCCGCAATCGGTGAACGTGCCCGAGCTGCATCAACGCTTTCGCACGGTTGCCGAGGTCGTGGTCGCCGGCGAGCTCCAACACCAGCCGCACTTGCTCGACGACCTCGTCGAGGCGGCCTAGGTTGCGCAACGCGACGGCCAATTGGTTACGAAGCCGTGCTTCCGCCTCGCGTTCCCCGCAGTCCTGCGCCGATAGGACCGCGAGCTGGTGGGTGAACAGCCAGTCCGAGTAGTGGTGGCGCCGCTGGAACAGCGCGGACATCGCCTCGGCGAGCTGCCAGACCAGGTCGGGCCAGCCGCGGTCGTGCGCGATGCGCAGCGTCTGTACGAGGTTGTCTCGCTCGTGGTCGAGCCAGTCGAGCGCTGCACTGCGCGAGCTGAAAGCATTGGAGTCTAACGACTTGAACCGTGCCCCCACCCAACGCCTGGTGGGAATCGCGGCGGCGCCTGCTTCCACGGCCCGGTTTAGGTAGAACTCCGCCGCCCGCCGCACCGCCTCTTCCACCTCGGTGCCCGTGTGCCCGCGGGCGTGCACCCGCAGCAGGTCGTGGAACCGGAACCGGTCGTCCTCCAACTCGCTCAGAAGGTTCCTCTCCACCAGCTCGTCGAGATCGTCCTCCACCTCACCGACGTCAGCGGCCAGCATCGCCGCGGCCACATCGACTCCGAAGCTCGGTCCCGGATGCCAGGAGGTCAGGCGATAGATACGAGCCTGAGACGACGGGAGGTCCACATAGGACAGATCGAAGGCTGCACTGACCGAGACGGAACCGTCGAGGTCCAGGTTGGACAGTCGGCGGTTCTCGGTTCTCAGCTCGTCGGCCTCTCTTGCCAGGGTGCGGCGCGGGCGGCGGGACAGGCGGGCACCGATCACACCGAGTGCGATGGGCATGCCACCGCACAGTAGGGCAAGTTCGAGGGCAGCCTCGGCCTCGACGGACAACCGGCGCTTGCCCACCACCTTTTCAAGCAGTTCGACCGACGCTTGTACGTCCAACGGGTCGACCTCGATGAAGCGTGCGCCGTCGATGCCGAGCGAACTCAGGCGCCAGCGACTCGTCACCACCACGACGCAGCTCGGTGAGGCTGGTAGCAGGGGACGGACTTGAGCGGCGCTCTCGGCATTGTCGAGCAGGATCGAGAACGAGCCGTCGGCGGTCAGAGAGCGGAAGAGGGCCTGGCGTTGCGGCAGGCTTGGTGGCACGACCTCGACGCCGAGCGCACCGAGGAACCACTCCAGAACCTCGTCCGGTTGCGCGGCTTCAGCGTGGGCGCCGAGATCGGCGTAGAGCTGGCCGTCAGGGAACTGTTCGCGCGTGTCACGCAGCCAGCGCAGGGCCAACGAAGTCTTGCCGACGCCGCCGGGGCCGCTCACGACCACGAGCAGCTGGCGGTCTTCTCGCCAGCGGTTGAGTTCGGTCAACTCGTTGACGCGACTCACAAACACCCTCGGCGCAGGCGGTAGCTGCTGGGGCACCGGGTTTCTAGATGGTGCGGAATTGATGTGCACTGAACCGATCGACGCCGCCTGCACCACGTTGCCGTCAACGGATCCGAATACGGAGTTTTCGCTCATCGCCACCCCCTCACCCACGCTACAACCCGTGTGAAGCCGAGCAATTTGATTGAGGCGCGCTCAACTAAGCATGCGAGTCCTCACGAGGTGTGCGTGCTCACCGTAGAGGGCATACGACCGGCCGTGGAGCTTCAGCTGCTGCCTGCCGAGCCGCTGCCGGACGCTATTCGCCGAGGTCACGGTGGATCGGGACGAACCGGCGCGGGATCCGCAGCCGGAAGCATTGGCCAAGTTCTTCGCCAACACTCGGGCCGACCTTACGGCGGTAGATGCGCTCGAGGCAGGGCTCGGGTTCCGGCCCACCTGGCCCACCTGGCCCACCCGCGAGGAACTCCGGATCGCGATCGCCACCTGGATCGAACGCACCTGTCAACGGCGCGGACGCCAGGCCGCCCTGGGCAGGTTGACCCCTGTCGAAGACGAAGTAATCATGGCCACGCCAGCGAGGCAGGCTGCGTGACTACAACTGTCACCTACTCGTGCAGCAGACCCGATGCCACCTCAACATCGCGCGCAACATCCATGCTCGCCCCACCTGCATTCGATCATCCCCACACCACCCAGCTGAGTCAGGTTATCCACCACGAACGCTGCACGCTCGGCAACATCTGGTGATTCCACGGCCCTGACACGTTGCAGTAGACGCGCAGAGCAAACGAACCCTCAAGCGCCCGCCATGCTGGCAAGCTGAGTAGGTGCCGAACACGCCGCCCGATGATGATCCAGCCCCGACCAACAACACGATCTCCGGCCCGGTGTCCGGCACCGCGTGGCAGATCGGGAGGGTGTTTGGCGGCCTCCACTTTCACCATCACCCAAGCGGCCAGCAATGCACCACCAGCGAGCCTTCGCGATGGACACCGGACCCGCTCTTCGTCGGGCGAACGCAGGTTCTGCAGCACCTGCGGAGCTTGCTGAGGCTAGGGGAACCTGGCGACGCCGCGCCCGTGGTGCTCCACGGCATGACCGGTAGTGGCAAGACGAGCGTGGCCACTCAACTTGGAGCTGAAGTTCCTGACTCGATCACTCCGGTCTTCGTCGACGCGTCGGGCCGAACGTCCTTGCTGGAGGAGCTTCGCCGCCTCGCCGGTGTTCCTCCACAAGGCACGTCGCTGCACGACGGTGTGATGTCAGCCGCGGGTCCTGTCACTCCGCAGCTTCCTGTCTCACCAAACACATTGTTGATCTTCGATGGTGTCACGAGCACCGACACACTCCGTGGAATCGTGCCGAGAAGCACCGGATGCAGGATTCTGATCACCAGCACCGTCCGATACCTGGACCACGGCTACACGCACATCGAACTCGACGACTGGACCGCCGACGAGAGCGGCGAGTACTTGGAGATCGTTTTGCCGGACAGCCCGGACGACGATCGGGCGCTCCTCGCCGCCACGCTGCATCACCATCCGCTCGCACTCACCCAGGCAGCCCACCACTGCAGGGTGCTAAAGCAATCCGTTGGCAGGTTCCTCGAACGTCTCGCGAAGGAACCAACCGGCGCTCTCGGACTCGGTGAGGCCAGCGGGCACCGCCGCACGACGATTCGCTCCATCGAGATGAACATCGAACTGGCTACGACAACCGAGCCCGCTGCAAGAGATGTGCTGATGCTTCTCGCTCATCTCGGCTCCGAACCGTTGCCGGCCTCCTTCCTGGAACGCGAGTTCGCGCTGGGCTACGTCCGCGCCTATGGACCCCGAGCCCGGTGGCTGTATCGGCTGAGAAAGGTCATCGGAGAACATCGGCCGGCCACGTGGTCCAAGGCGCGAGCCATCCAGACACCTCTCATCCGGGACCGCGCCATCACAGCGCTGCTGCAGCTGTCACTGATCAAAGCCAGCGGTGAGGGGTATCTGATCCACCCTCTGGTCGGGCTGGTGGCCCGCGCTCGCGCTGGCGACCCGCTTCCATGGCTCCAGATCGGGTTCGGCCTGTTCGCTGAGCACATCGGAGATGTACACACCGAGATCGATGACCAGCGGGATGCCGACGTCTGCCTCAGCCATCTGATCGAACTCACGACGACGGCGATTCGCCACGACTACCACGGGACCGCAGTGATCGAGTCATGTGTCCACCTGGCGCGGCGGCTCGCCGTCCTCGGCGGAGCAGAGGAATCCTCGAACGGCGCCCAGTTCGCCCAGCACGTCCTGTCGATCTTCGCGGGCCCCAATCCGCCGAGGAATGCTGTCGCGGTGCCCCAGGTGCGTGCGCGGCTCGCACTCGCACTCCTCTCGTTCCGACACGGCGACGCTTCAAAAGCCCTCGCCTGGTCCCGCGAATGTCTTGCGATCAGCGCCAAAGCTGGTGACCTCTTCCACTACGTCACCTCGATCCGATTCCTGGGTGAGATCGCCTCCGTGGTGGGCGAGCACGACGTCTCGAGGCATGTACTCGACATCATCGACCGTGAACGCCGCCGCCCACACCGGATCGACATCCGGGTCAGCCTTGCCAACACCTGCACCCGGATCTTCCTGTCGATCAATGAGATCGGTGAGGCTCAAGCGTGCAGCGATTGGGTTCTCGAACAGCTGGCTTCCCAGCGACTTCCAGCGCCGGTCCATCAAACATCGCTCCAGATGGCAGCTCTCCTCGCAAGGACCGTTGACGACTCCGACGCGTGGCTGCGCCACGAGGTCGCGCTTCTCGACATACGCCGAGCAGAGCAGTCGAACGGCAGACGGCCAGACCGGTGGTTCGTCGAGTCTCTGCACTCCACCGCAGATGCCGCGATCAGGGCGAACAAGCTTCAACTAGCACAAGAGCTTCTTGACGAAGCAGCGGCGACGGCTGAAAACACCTTCGGAGCAGGTAGCCCGAACTACGCCAACGTCCTCGCGGTCAGGGGGCGCTTGCGCCTCCACCAACACCGCTACGCCGCAGCGCTGCGCGATCTCACCTACTGCGCCGACTTCTTCCGCTCGCAGCCATCACCGGCGAACCACATGATCTCGGCCGTTCTCGTTCATCTGGCGCACGTGTTGTTGGCGACCGGTGCGCGAGCTCGCGCCATTGCTGCTGCTACCGAAGCATACGAGTTCGATCTCGCCCACTTCGGGCCGGATCACCCCGAGACCCGGATGGACCTCGACGTACTCAACCGCATCAAGGCTCCACATCACCGCTGACAAGCGACCTGTCTCTGAGTTGCTCGGCGATCCCGAAGCGATCGACGCGGGCAGGCCCGGCGGTTAAACAGGCGACCGAGCACTTCACACCGAGATTTCGCGGACCAGCCGGCAAGGGGTCAGAGCCTTCAGCTGATCTGCTGCATTGCGCGCTCCGTAGTCCGCGTTATCTTTAGAGAACGTACGATGACTGTCACGCCGAGACCGACCGACGACACGAACTAGTCGCCCCGTCCCACCAGGTGTGCCAGCGACAGCTGCCGTCACGGGTCGTAGCGCCGCCGACGGGACGGCTGCAGCGCGGCCTGTCCCGCGTCCTGCGGTAAGACTCCTGCTGGTGACGCGCTGAGATCTAGCAGGAGAGGCCCGTCCCGTGTCACCACCGCGGGACGGGCCTCCTGTGTCAAACGGGCCAGGTGGGCCTACTCAGAGCCAGGAAGCGCTACATGGGTGAATAGTGTGCGACTTCGTCTCGGACATTCTCTTACCCCACAGGATTATCAGAATCCCGTGGGGTAATTCATATTTCGGCTATTTTCACGTCGTCAGACCAATCCAGCGCGAGCGTCGGCTGAACTGGGCGACGGGCAGTTTCCACAGCTTTAAGCGTTAGTGGTGCGGATTGAATTTCAAGAGGCTGATCGCTGTAGTGGATCTGCAGGTGTTGCTCGCGGACTTGATCGACCAGGTCTTCGCCCACACCTACCTCCGCAGGTCCCGCGGCCCGCCCGAGCAGGTGTGGCAGTGCCTCGAGAAGGTGGTCTTCTCGGACGTAGATGTTCCGCGGTTCGCCGTCGGAACGTCGCTTGACGCTGGTGAAGCCATGCCGACACCGATAGCCAGCTCGCCCATGAACCCAGTGCCCGTCCATCCGACGGCCACACAGCCCACACACGACGAGCCCCGCCAACAGGTAACGCCGTGCCTCGCCGTCCTTAGCAAGCTTCGCCACCCGCATCCCCTGAACAGCGACGAACGTCTCGTCATCCACGAGAGGTTCGTGCGCGATCTGTTCGGAGACCTCCCATTCACTGACCGGATTCACCTCAGTACACCTGAACCACGGCCGCCCGGCCCGTGACCCGTTGTACTGCTTCGGTTCCACACCTGCCTACCGGTGTAGCGCGGATTCTCAAGGATCATCGCCACCGTCCGGACAATCCACCGCTCCCCCGACCTATGCGCATTCCGCTCAGGGTCCGCACCCGACGGACACACCACGCCACGCTCGTTGAGCTCCCGCGCCAACGACGCCATCTGCTTGATGGACCTTGACACGTCCGGCACACCCGAAGTCTGTCACGTGAGTTTCCGCTGGCCACTGCGCTGATCGGAGCAAACCACCGACTACCCGTCCGGTGCGGCTCCGACGTTCGGTCACGCAATCCCGGCCTTATCTTCCACAAAGGACCAGACTCGCCGATGTGACGAACTGCGCATTCTGTCAGAGCGGTCATCTTGGGCCATGTTCGGAGAAAACGGTGCCCTCCCCATGGCCCCGCAGGAGGTGCGCCGGGCGAGCGCACGCTTGCGGTGTCCTGGCATGCGTGATCACCCTTGGGCAGGCCATGCTGGAGTTTGGGGACACGACGCACCCACCCATCCCACAACGGCGACCCCGCCCCTTTCCTCCTGGCGGCCTGCTCGCTGGCGAGGCACACAATCACCAGCAGTAGCAAACGCAGCGCTGCCACACCTTGAGGTGGGACGACGCCGTTTCCGAGCATCTTCATGGCCATGCGACGGGAGATGCCGGGAACGCCGGTCGCCCAGCCTTCTTGCAGTCCCATCAGCCATTCAACCCAGCGCGGGTTGAGTCGGTCTGGCTTGCCGTCCTGGCGGATGAACGGGAATTCGGCGGGGTCGCGATCCACAGCGAACTGCTGATGTTGGGCCTCGTTCCAGAAAACGTGCGGTCGGTTCGCCGTCGTTGGGGTTGGAGGCCGCGGGGGTCGGTACCCCTGGGCCAGGCGATGCCAAAGACTCGGAACCGCTGGTGAGGGGTGCCGATTGCCGCTGGCACCGGAATCCGCCGTCGACGGCCAGAGCGGAGCGCGAACGCGCACAGGACGCCACGGACGAGGCGAGCTCTGGATGCTCATCGAGCACTGACGACCGACGCCACCCATTCAGGCCGCCGCACCCTGCTGCGCAACGAGAAGCCACAGCGCTAAAGTCCACTGTGGACCAGACCGGCCCAGTGGTCCGGGCGGTCCGGGTACTTCTCTCGCAACGCTCGGGTGACCTCGTGCAGGGTCAGCGCCGCGTCGTCGGCGACAGGCCCCTCCGGCAACCGGTCGTAGAACGCCTGGGCCGTTTCCGCCGCGATCGCGTCCTCGACCGGCCAGAGGTTCGCGACGACATGCCGGAAGCCCGCGAGGTGGAACACCGAGGCGAGGCTGATCGCCTCGTTCACCACCAGTCCCTGTCCCGCCGTCGAGCACGCGGACAGGTAGGCGAGTTCGGCGTGCCGCGGGCGAAGACCGGCGATCTCGGCTGCGGTGAGGACACCGTCGTGCAGGTGCAGCCCACCGGTCGACGGGGCGAGGAGGTTCGACACGGCGTGGCAGGCGAAATGCGCCCACGTCGCGTCGGCGATCGCGGCGCGCACGGTGTCGCCGGTGGCTTCGGCGTCGATCAGCATCCGCCCGCCGACCCGCTCGGCTTCCGTGACGGCGCCGGGCAGTGCGGGCGCTCCCGGCGCGTTCGGCAGGGCGACGGTGAGCTGGTGCCGTGCCGGGGCGACAGGGCGGCCACGGAGGTGGGTGAGCGTCCGAAACGTTGGGGCGTAGGAAGAAACCACCTGGTCGAGACAGGTGGCGTGGAGCGGGAACAGGCTCAGCAGGCCGGTCGGAACCCACCACACGCGGAGCTTCTCCTGACCGGCCGGTGGCGTGAGCGCGGCGAGAACCGGTTCGACCGCGGTCGTCCACAGCCAGTCGAGGGTTTCCCGCAGCACGCGGCGGCGGTGCAGGACACCGGCCAGTGGCCTTGTGTCGTCGATGCTCTCCAGTAACGCCAGGACCCTGGAGTCGACCTCGTCGCTCCCCAACTCGGGCAGTGTCACGACGACCGGTTCGGCTTCGGCGGTCACGATCACGGCGTCGGCTCGTCGGCGGCCCACGTTCAGCAGGACTCCCGCGCCACCCGCGACCACGGACCGCACTTCCGCGAACGACGGCCTCGGCGCAAGGTCGGCGGTGGCGGTGAGCGCCGACCGCAGCAGCACGCCGCGGCTCGCCTCGGCGATCTCCACCGCTCCTGCCACATCGCCGGTGGCGAGGTGTGCGCAGACCGCCTCCGGCGCGAGGCCGCCGAACTCGCGGAGCCGGAACTCGTTGTCGTGCCAGCGGTTGAGGGCCGGTGCGACGACGGGCAGCAGCGCGACGGTCTCGTCCAGCACGGACACGGCGGTGTCGTGGTCGCCGAGCGCGTGGGCGAGTGCCCCGATCGCGAACCCCGCGTGCACGCGTTCGCGGAGCTGGCCCCGGTCCAGCGCTGACCAGTGCCCGACGAGGGCGGAGAGCACCTCCGGGGTGCAGTCCTCGATCGCGATGACGGAGAGGGCCAGGTGCACGTACGCGACGTTCGACACGGCCTGCGCCCAGTCGGACCCGGACGGCGAGCAGGCCGAGAGTGCCGACTCCGCCAGCGCGACCGCCCTGCGCAGGTCCTCCGGCACGCCGCCGAGGTCGAAGCGCGCTTCCCAGACACCGCTGTGCAGGGAGACGGTCCGGTACCACATGTGATCGTCGCGAGCCACCAGGCTCGCGGCCTGCTCGCACAGGGCCGTCGCCCGCACTAGGTCTCGTCCGGCGTCCTCCGGTGCGATCCAACGCGTGATGGAGGCACGGGCGTGCAGGACGGCGGCCAAGGTGTGCATGGCCGCCGCCCGTGCGCGATCGTCCAGATCCGCAGCGTGCTCGGCGAGTACCTGCCCGCCCAGTTCGGCGACCCGCTCCAGGCGCGCCGGCACCATGTCGTGCTGCCAGGCGGTGTGCTCGACGGTGGCGGCGTTCAGCAGCAGGAGGCCGCGTCCTGGTTGATCAGCAGGTCCGGTGGTGAAGGAGCGTGCGCTGAACCTCAGGGCGGCCTCGAGATCGCTCGCGAGTCCCCTGTGCAGAAAGCGGATGCGATGGCTCGTGGCGAGTTCCGCCAGCACGTGCGGCGGGTGGGAGTCCGAGGCCACGTGCCCGGCGTCGATCGACCGGTCGAGGTCGGCGGGGTCGCCCCGCAGTTCGAACCGCAAGCGGTACGCCCGGATCAGATCGTCCACGTCCTCGGCGGATCCGGGCGGTGCCAGCGCCAGCGCTTCTCGCCCGTGCGCGATTTCACCGTCCAAATCGGACTGTTCGGCGCTCGCGAGGAACCTGGTTCGGTAGGCGCGGCTCAGCGACCCGTGCAGCGGTTCCAGCAGCATCGAGTCGTGCGGCAACGACGCGAGTGCACGCTCACCCCAGGTGATGGTCAGGTCCAGCGCGAGCCCGGCGGACGAACCGGCCTCGGTGAGGGCCGTGAGGTGGATCCTGTGCGTCAGCGGGGCTCGCGACTCGTGGCCGGCGGGAAGGAACGCGAGGACCCGTTCCGCCAGTTCGGCCTCCTGCCGCAGGTCCCGCGTGCCGGCGAGTTCCCGGCAACTGCGGCCGATCGAGTCCAGCAGGGCCGGTTCCGGTGACGTGGCGGCGATCCCGCACCCCATCTCGATGCTCCTCACCAGGTCGTCGCGGTCGGAGGTGGCCTCGAAGCGGGCCCTGTACGCGAAGACGAGGTGGACTCCCATGTCGAGGTGCACGCCTCGGTCACCGGCCAGTGCGGCCAGCGCACGTTCGGCGGCGGTGATCGACATGTCCAGCACATCCCGGTGTCCCGTGTGCCGATAGGCCAACCAATACGTCAGCGCCAGGTCGGGGAACATCAGGTCCCGCAACGGGTGGTCGGTCTCCGTGGCGGCCTCGCCGGTCTCGACGGCCAGCCACAGGTCGGTCTCGTCCCCTGCCAGCTCGAACCGCATCCGGCTCGCGACCGCCACGTTGGCGAGGTCGACGGCCCGGTCGGGATCGCGCGGATCGCGGGCGGCAACGACCTGGTGCGCCGCTTCCAGCGCGATCCGCAGATCATCCTGGTCCGGCGCTTCCGCGTGCTGGTACCGCCTTCGGTGGGCCAGTCCGAGAAAGGCCATCGCGTCCAGCCGGGCCGGGTGGGGCGCGTCCGACTCGACGACCGACCGGCACAGCACGATCACGGCCTCGAACAGGGCGGGGTCGCCGCCCTCCTCGGCTCGCCGCAGGAACGACTGGACACAGCCCAGCTGCATGGCCGGTTCCGGCCGGAATCCCGGCAGAACGGGCAGAAGGTCGAGCGGCAGCATGGATTCCGTGCACGAAAGGCCGGTGAAGTACACGATCGACCGCGCGAGGTGGACGGGGTCGGCGAGCTCGTGCGGCCGGTTGGCGAACCACAGGAAGTTCACCCATCCGAGCAGATATCGCGCTGTGGCACGGTGATCCGGGGCGGCGGTGTCCGCTCCCCCGGCGACCCTGTCGGCCAGCGCGCGCACGTCGTCGCCGTACACCTCCTGGGCCGCGCCTGAGCTGCGGGAACGTTCGATTCGACCGCGCAGGTCCAGAACGTCCTGCCAGAAATCCATTTCGCTCCGCTCGACGACGCCCGACACGCGAGAATCGATCTCCGTGAACGTGCCGTTACCCGCAGCCGGTTACGACCGGGCCGGTTACGGCGATCATCACGTGACAACCGCGTCGTCGAACGGAGTCCAGGTGGAGCAGGCCGAGAAGATGGCGCTGGCGGGACTGTGCACGGAGCTGGCCGGGTTGCGGGAGGAGTCCGGCAGGCAGCCGGAGCGCGTCCGGCACCTCCTCGCGCGCATCGAGGAGGCGGCACGCGCCCGTGAGCCGCTCCTCAGCCTCCTGGCCGAACTGCTCGGCACGCCCGCCGCGGCACGCGGTCTGAGCGCGGGACTTCCCGGCGCCGGTGCCGGGCACGCCGACGAGGAGTGGTTCGGCTGCCCCGACGGCGCGTGCGACCGCAGGAGTCAGGCGGTGCCCGCCGGTCCGGTGCCGAGGTGCCTGGTGCTCGACCGGCCGATGAAGCGGCGGTAGCCGCCGTGAACGGGTTCTTCCAGGAGCTGGCCAAGAAACTCGCGGAACGCTGGGTCGCGTTGCTCGTCGTGCCGGGAGCCCTGTTCGTGGTGAGTGCGGTGGTCGGCCTGCACCTGGGGCACGGCCACGCGCTCGACTGGACCATGACGTCGAACTACGTCACGAAGACGGTCGAGAGGATCGCGAAGCTCCCCGGCGGCGCACAGGCGGCGGTGATCGTCGGGCTCCTGCTCGGTGCGAGCGCGACCGGCCTGGTGGTGCAGGCGATGGCAGGGGTGACCCGGCGGTTCTTCCTGGGCACGTGGCCGTGGCCGTTGCGGTCGCTCGCCCGGTGGCGCACCTGGCGCCGCCGCGACCGCTGGGACAGGCTGCTCGAACGACGGGCTGACCTGGTGCGGGCGCACCCGGCCGGTCAGCGCGCACCCGAGCGGCAGGAGGAGATCGACGAGGCCGCGGCGAAGATGAACGCGATCGCGATGGCGCGTCCCGGCAGGCCGACGTGGATGGGCGACCGGGTGCACGCGGTGGAATCCGTGGCGTGGCACCGATATGGCCTCGACCTGACGTTCGTGTGGCCCCGGCTGTGGCTCGTGCTGCCCGAGACGACCCGCGCGGAGATCACGGCGGCGCACGCGTCGTTCGCGGCCTCGGTCGCGGTCGCCAGCTGGGCCTGGCCGTTGCTGCTGCTCGGCGTGTTCTGGTGGCCCGCCGCCGTGGCCGGGCTGGTCGTCGGCGCGGCGGGCCGGGTCCGTGCGCGGGACGCGGCGGGCGATCTCACCGCGTTGACGGAGTCCGCTCTCGACCTGCACGGCCGGCTGCTCGCCACCGCGCTCGGTGCCGCGGCGGAGGACTCGTCGGGTCCGCTGACCGCCGACGAGGGTGCGACGATCACCACCGTGGCCAGGAAAGGCCGCTGACACATGGGTTTCTGGCACGACGCCCGCGCGGCGCAGCGGATCAAGGCGTCGCAGACCGACCGGCTCGTGTTCGAACGCACCGGTGACGCCGAGGCGTTGCGGCGAGCGCTCGTGTTCGCGAGGACGCCGTGGAGCCGGCCACTGGCGAGTCGGCTCCCCTCGCCGTGTCGATGCTCTCCCGCGCGTTGCGGTTGGCCTTCGAACTGACCGGCGACGACGCTGACCTGCGTGAGTCGGTGACGCTCGCCGACCGTGCGCTGGCGGGGCTCGCCGAAGGCAGTCCGAACTGGTCGTCGTTCCACACCCAGGTCGCCAACGTCCGCCTCGCGGCGTTCGAACGCTTCGACTCGCTGGACGACCTCACCAGTGCTGAACGCCGCTGCGACACCCGACCGCGTGCTGGAAGCGTTGCGCCGCAGCCGATACGTGCACATCGCGGCACACGGCGAGCACAACGTGAACGCGCCCGCGTTCCAGGTGATCCATCTGGCCGACGGTCGCGGAATTGCTTGACGGTTGACGTTTTCGAGCATCGCCATCAGCCGGGAGCTGAACGTTGGCGATGCCACCGTGAAAGCAACGTGCTGCACGTGTGCAACAACCTCGACGTCAACGACTGAGCAGCCGTCGTGACCGTCGCACAGGCCCGTGGCTGGCTACCGCTCCCCTGGCGGCCCCCAGTCTGGGATCGGCCCGACATTGAACGTCCGGGTCACTGTCCGCCGTGCAATGCGCCAGACGCCGTTGTGGCGGCGGTACTCGTCGAGGTAGGTGGCTCCGCCGGTGACCCAGGTGGTGTCCTGGAGTTGGATGTGGACGATGACGTCGCTACGGCCGGTAGCGGCCTCCACGTCGACGTCGAGATTGACCGTTCCGTGCGACATGGCCGGGAACATCTGCCACTGCCGCTCGACGGTGGCGCAGATCGACTCGAGACCGGTGTACACCATTTCGGGGCTGAGTTCCCACACAGCGTCCGGCGTCCACACACCGCGCCAAAGTTCGAGATCGCGCAGGTCGCCCGCGACGCAGTATCGGTGCGCGGCGCGGCGCAGTGCGAGCTCGGTCTCGACTCGTTCCAGCCGGCCGATCACGTCAGGCATGGGCGATGACATGGTGGGACTCCTCCAGAGCTTGAGGCACTGTTCGCTGACGAAACTCATAGGGGCACCCCTCAGTGGCGAAGCGGCCTTGTCGAGAGTCAGGCGTGCTCCGCCGCGCGCTCGATCCGGTCGAGCAGTCGGTGGTGTCGGGCTCCGTGGGCGAAGTCGGGCACCTCGGCGCGGTCCTGCGCCAGGTCGTGCCGGATCTGCGCGTAGGCGGCGCCGACGTTGTACGCCGGGGTGCCGCGCAGTTCCTGGAGCGCGGGGGCGAAGTACCGCTCGGGTACCGGGAGCGGGCTGAGCTTGGTGTCGGATCCGTGCGCCCCATCGATGCTGAACTCGCCCAGCTGAAGGTGTCCGGTGTCGCCGGTGACAACCAGGTCCCCGTCCGTCCCGTTGATCTCCCAGTGGAAGTTGGTGCCGCGGGAAAAGCCCCCGCGGTAGTGGACAGAGGCCACGGCGCCGGAGGAGAGCACGCCGCCGAACACCACCTGATCGGCGACGTTGGGCCGGTAGACCCGTCCGGACTGCGGGTCCTCGACTTCTCGGTGGCGGGTGGCGGTGACAGCGGTGACCTTCTCGACATCGCCGAGCACCATGGCCAGGCCGTCCATGGTGTGCCCGAACGGGATGGTCAGCATCGTTGCGCCGTTGGCGCGATCCAGCAGGTAGGCGCCGTTTTCAGGGAAATCCGCTCCCCAGCCTCCGCCCGAGGCCACGAGGCTCGTCGAGAGCACCTCGCCGACGTAGCCGTCGGCGACCAGATCGCGCAGGTAGCGCACTACCGGGGCGGACCGCGCCTGCAGTCCGGTGAAGGTGCGCAGCCCGCGCTCGGCAGCGCTGGCAGCCAACTCCTCGGCCTCGGCGAGGCCGTTGCCCAGGGGCCACTCCGAGAACACCATCTTCCCTGCGGCCAGGGCGGATTGAATGATCTCCCGATGATCCGGCACCTTCACGGTGACCACCACCAGGTCGACCTCATCAGCCTCCGTCAGTTCGCCGGCCGTCCCGAAGGACCGCGCGACTCCGTACTTCTCCGCGGCTCGCCGCGCGGACTCGGCGCTGCTCGCGGAAAGTGCGCGCACCTCGAAGCCGTCCAGCAGTCGCAGCGCCGGCAGGTGGGCCTGGGAAGCCCAACCGCGCCTTGCGGAAAGACCGATGATGCCCACGCCAACGGGGGTCTGGTGGTGGGGAGATGACATGGTGGGACTCCTTCACGGCTCGAGACACGGTTCGACGAGCGGTATGAGGGCAGCCGCTCATGTGAACGGCGGATGTGCGACGGGTACGGGGCGCGGCGCTGCGGCGAGGCAAGCCCACGCGCCCCACTGCGACGGTCGAGGGCCGTCAGACTCGGACGGTCTTCAGGGCGCGAGTCCAGGACTCCAGCTGGTCGAACAGGATGGTCGCGGCAGCCTCGTGCTGCTCGCCCGGCTTGAACACGGAGAAGTTCTCGAAGTCGGTGAGCAGCGAGAAGGACAGCTGCTGACGCACGTGGGCCAACCGCAGTTCGCTGGCCACACCCCGCAGGTGCTCGATGGCCCGGGCACCGCCGAGAGAACCGTAGGAGACGAAGGCGGCGGCCTTGTCGTTCCACTCGCCGTACAGGTAGTCGATCGCGTTCTTCAGCACGCCGGAGGTGGAATGGTTGTACTCGGGGGTCACGAAGATGTACCCGTCGAACTCGGCGATCTTGGTCGCCCACGCCTTGGTGTGCTCGCCCTGGTATTGGCCCAAGGCCGGCGGAACGGCCTCGTCCAGGTGAGGCAGCGGGTGGTCCGCGAGGTCGACCAACTCGTACTCGACGCCGCCGCGGACGCTGGAGCGGTCCACCACCCAGTCCGCGACAGCCTTGCCGTTGCGGCCGGGCCGCGTGCTGCCGAGGATGACGGCGATCTTCAGGTCACTCATGGATCTTCTACTCCCTGATGGGCCGCCGATGCAGGACGACCGCTTCACATGAACGTTCATGTCAGACTGTAGGCAGCGACTCATGAATGTTCAAGTGTGACGCGTGACTCGTGAACGTTCACGCCAGATAGACTTCCGACATGCCGGAACAGCTTCCCCGCCCCGACGATCAGCCCCGCTGGCTGACCCCGGCCGAGCAGGAGACGTGGCAGCAATTCGGCCTGATGCTGCACCGGCTCCCCACCGCTCTGGACGCGCAGCTCCAGCAGGACGCGCACCTCAGTTACGTCGAGTACTACGTCCTCGCGGGACTGTCCGACCAGCCCGGACACCGCATGCGCATGAGCGATCTGGCCGTCCTCGCCAACTCCGAGCAGTCGCGTCTCTCCCACATGATCAGCAGGCTGGAACGCCGAGGGCTCGTCCGCCGCGAACCCGATCCCACCAACGGCCGCTACACCCACGCGATCCTGACCGAAGCCGGCCACGCGCATCTCGCAGAAGCCGCTCCAGGACACGTGGCCCGGGTACGCGACCTCCTCTTCGACGTTCTCGAGCCAGCCGAGCTGCACAGCCTGCGCACCGCCGCCGCGAAGATCAGCGAGAGGATCGACCGGCGGGAGCAACAGGCCGGCGCTCACAAGAAAACCCGCCCCTGAGCGGTCACACCGGGACCGTCACCGCCACATCGACCTCACTCGACTTGACGCAGCCGACCGCGGAACACGTACGGCCGCTTGGTCGGGCGCCCAGTGCGTTCGGTCTTCCGCGCCGTCGCGAGGCCACCAGCGGCCGTCGCCTGCCGGATCAACTGAGCCTGCGTGAATTCCTCGACGCTGATGATCGCCGGGTGCCTCGAACGCACGACCTACTCGGGAGCCGCACGCCTGAGGCAACGAAAGCCGGGATCACCCTCGATGAGCACGCCGACAACGCGGTCACCTCCGGCGACGCCTGGCTGCTCAAGCGACTCGTGCACAACCTCGTGGAGAACGGCGTCCGGCACAACACCGGACCCGGCGGCCACGCCACGATCACCAGCCGCACCCGCGACGGCAGCACGGTCGAACTGGAGGTGACCAACACCGGTCCCGTTGTGCCACAGGAGGAAATCCCCGCGCTCTTCGAGCCGTTCCGTCGCCGGCACACCAGCTGCCGCAACGCAACGCACTGGTTCGTCCCTCGAGGTTCGGGGCGCATGGATGACGAACCCGCGGGGTACTGCCTCACTGACGTCGTCGCTCCGAGGAGGATGCAGTGGCCAACCGCAAGCCCGGCAAGCTCGTGAAGGCGGCACTCGAGAAGGCGGTCGACAAGGTCACCGAGATGGTGAACCCGCCTGTCCCGGGCGCCCCGAACAGCGAGTCGCCGTCGCTCGAGGAGCCGACCGAGCCGCGCGGCCCGTTGCCTCCCAAGCCCGACCAGACCGGCCCGGAGACGGTGTCGCCCTCGGGCGCGCCGACTGGTGCGCCGCAGACCACCAACGCCCAGCAGGGCGAGTTCCTCACCACCTCGGCCGGAGCCCGGCTGTACGACACCGACCACTCGCTGAAGGCCGGGGAGCGCGGGCCGACGTTGCTGCAGGACCACCACCTGCGCGAGAAGATCATGCACTTCGACCACGAGCGCATCCCGGAGCGCGTGGTGCACGCGCGCGGCTACGGCGCTCACGGCGTGTTCGTTGGCTACGGCACGGCGGCGAACGTCTGCAAGGCCGCTTTCCTCGGCGACGGCGTCGAGACGCCGGTGTTCGTGCGGTTCTCGACCGTGCTGGGCTCGCGCGGCTCGGCCGACACCGTGCGCGACACCCGCGGGTTCGCGACGAAGTTCTACACGCAGGAAGGCAACTTCGACCTCGTCGGCAACAACATCCCCGTCTTCTTCATCCAGGACGGCATCAAGTTCCCGGACATCATCCACGCCGGCAAGCCGCACCCGGACCGGGAGATCCCGCAGGCGCAGAGCGCGCATGACACGTTCTGGGACTTCGTCTCCACACACACCGAAGCCACCCACCACGTCATGTGGAACATGTCCGACCGCGGCATCCCGCGCTCCTACCGGACGATGGAGGGCTTCGGCGTCCACACCTTCCGGCTGGTCAACGCGGACGGCGAGACCGCGCTCGCGAAGTTCCACTGGAAGCCCAAGCTCGGCGTGCACTCCCTGGTGTGGGAGGAGGCGCAGATGATCAACGGCTTCGACCCGGACTTCCACCGCCGCGACCTCGCCGACGCCATCGAGTCCGGCGCCTACCCGCAGTGGGAGCTCGGCCTGCAGATCTTCCCCGACGCGCCGCGGCAGACGTTCGAGGGCATCGACCTGCTCGACCCGACGAAGATCGTGCCGGAGGAGCTCGCGCCGGTGCAGCCGGTCGGGATGCTGACGCTGAACCGCAACACCACGAACTTCTTCGCCGAGACCGAGCAGGTGGCGTTCCACCTCGGCAACCTGGTGCCCGGCATCGACGTCACCGACGACCCGCTGTTCCAGTCCCGGCTGTTCTCCTACCTGGACACCCAGCTGACCAGACTCGCCGGGCCGAACTTCAACCAGATCCCGATCAACCGCCCGCACGTGCCGGTCAACGACATGTTCCGCGACGGGTACCACCAGCACGCGGTGCACGCGGGCGTCGCGCCGTACCGGCCGAACACGCTGGACGGCGGCAACCCGTTCGTGGCGAAGGCTCAGGACCGGCCGTTCGTCGAGGTGGCGCAGCCGGTGGCGAAGTCGGTGAAGGTGCGGCAGTCGCCCGCGTCGTTCGCCGACCACTACACGCAGCCGCGGCTGTTCTGGCTGAGCCTCTCGCCGGTCGAGAAGGAACACCTGGTGCGCGCGTTCACCTTCGAGCTCGGCAAGTGCTACGAGCAGGCCATCAAGGAACGGCAGCTGCGGGTGCTGGCCAACGTCGACCCGGTGCTGTGCGCGGAGGTCGCCCGCGGCCTCGGCCTGCCCGCGCCCACCTCGACCGTGCGCCCGAAGAAGGTGATGCCCAGCCCGGCGCTGTCCCAGGTCGGGCAGACCTGGCCGACCGACGGCCGGCTGATCGGCATCGTGGTGGACCCGGCCTCGCTGGACGGTGTGCGGACCGTGCGGGAGGCCGTCATCGCCGGTGGCATGGTGCCGTTGCTGATCGCCCCGACCGGTGGCCCGATCGGCGACTCCGGTCTCGTCGCCCAGCGCACGTTCCTGACAGCGCGCTCGATCGAGTTCGACGCCCTGCTGCTGGCGGGCTCCCCACCGCCCGGCCCGGACGCGACGCCGGCGAGGGACGCGAAGGCGGGCGCACCGGGCGAGGCGGTCGACCCGCGCGTTCTGCTGATGGTCGAGGAGTGCTACCGCCACGCGAAGGCGATCGGTGCGTGGGGCGACGGCCTGCTGGCGGTGGAGACCGCCGGTGTCGCCGCCGCTGCGGGGATCGTGACCGGGGACGACGCGATGAAGGTGTTCACCGAGCTCATGACCCTGCTCGGCGCCCACCGGGTGTGGGAGCGCTTCCCGGCGACGATCGCATGACCAGCGCGCTCACCGAGGAGGAGCTGACGTTCCTGCGCGGGATGTTCGACCTGGCCCGCGCCGGTGATGGTGAGCGGCTCGCCGAGGCGGTCGACGCGGGCGTCCCGGTGAACCTCACGAACAGCGCGGGCGACACGTTGCTGATCCTCGCGGCATACCACGACCGCCCGGACACCGTCGCCGCGTTGCTGGAGCGCGGCGCGGACACCGGGCGGGTCAACGACCGCAGGCAGACGGCGCTCGGGGCGGCGGTGTTCCGCCGTTCCGAGCGGTCCGTGCGGTTGCTGCTGGCCGCGGGTGCGGATCCTGCGCTCGGGGCTCGGTCGGCGTTGGACGTGGCGCGGTTCTTCGACCTGCCGGAGATGCTGGCGTTGCTGGAGGCGCCGGTTGCCCCGTCGCCGGAAACACGTGCACCTCAACCGACCGGCGCATGCCGAGCGGACCGAACGCGCAGCAGGGCGAGGGCGAACAGCCCCGCCGGGATGATCAGCCAGCAGGAGAACAGCCGGTAGCCGAGGACGACGGCCGCGGCGGGCGCCTCGTGCGCGCCCGCCGCGATCAGCCCGGCGAGCAGGCTCGCCTCGATCACGCCCATCCCACCGGGCGTCAGCGGCACCTGGCGCACCAGTTGGACGACCACGTATGCCGTGCCCACCTCGAAGAAGGTCAGCGGCAGGTGGAACGCCTGCGCGACAGCGGCCAGGCAGCACAGGTCGGCCAGCCAGTTGACCATCGCGAAGACGAGAGCGCCGCGCCGGTAGCGCGTCGGCAAGGTCACCATCGCCGTCACCGCGTGCCGCGCGCTCGCCCGCCAGCCGCTCGACGTCCAGTCGTCCTCGGATCCGGGGACGCCGGGTGAGTCAGGCCCGCGGCGACAGATCGCCTCCCAGACCGCGAACGCCAGCAGGACGACCATGATCGTCACCGCGGCCACCGAGGCGACCGGGTGCGTCCGCCAGGTGTCCTGCGGGTGCTCCGCCAGCAGGACGAGGAATCCGAACAGGCACAGCAATGCCAGCCCCGCCGTCGACAACACCCCGGACAGCAGGAGCACAGTCGCCGCGACCTCTCTGCTCGCCCCCGCCTTGCGGAACGCCTTGAAGGCGAACCCGGCCGAGACCGCCGACCCCGCGGGCATGCTGATGGCGATGGCCGAACGCCCGTACGTCACAGCGATCGATCGCCAGATCATCAGCGACACGCCGAAACCCCGCAGGAGCCACCACTGCTGGCGGGCGAACATCCTCATCGAGACCAGTTCGGCCACCAGCGCCACCACCAGCCAGCCGACGTCGGCCGTCCGGACGACCGGCACCAGGTCGGACATCTTCGGCAGCGACCGGTACACCAGTGCGCCCGCCGCAACGAGTGCCGCCGCGGTGAGCATTGGTCTCCACCAACGTCTCATCCACTTCTCCCGACACTTACTAGACGTGATAGTTCCGTTTCGGTGACGGTAAACCCACCGCCTCACCGGCACAACAACCAGGGGTCCCGTGTCGCTCCCGCGGTCGGCCAACCGGCCGAACCCGGGGCACCTGCCAGTGGCGCCGGCTGCCGCCTGCATCGCCGGCCACACCACGCTCAGCGGTCCAGGAGGTGCGGCGTGTTCCGCGGGTCGGCGTCCAGCACGGCCAGGTCTCGGCCGACGTCGGCCGCTTCCTGGCGGCTGCCGATCACGGTGAACGTGGCCACCGCCTCGCGCCAGCAGTCCTGGGCGCTGGTGAGATCACCGGCGGCACGGTGCAGCGCGCCCAGGGCCCGCAGGGCGAGCGCAGTACCGTACGGCTGCTGCAGTTCCCGCCACAGCGCCAGCGACCGGGTCAGGAACTCGGCGGCATCCGCGAGGTTCCCCTCGGCCTGGCTCAGCTCGCCCAGCGCGCGCAGCGCCACCGCCGATCCGTGCACGTCGCCGATCCGCTGGTGCAGCTCCGACGCGCGCTCCAGCGTCTCTCTGGCCCGCGGGTCCCGGCACGTGGTGTGGAGCTGACCGAGATCGAGAAGGGCGTCCGCGATACCGCGGTGCCCGCCGAGCCGCTCCTGACACTCCAGAGCACGGCTGAAGAAGTCCAGAGCCCGTTCCCACTCCCCCCGTTCGCGGTGCAGCACACCGAGGCCGCGCAACGCGAACGCCTCGACATCGGGCAGGCCGGCGCGTCCGGCCAGCACCAGCGCGTGGGTGAAGCAGCGACGCGCGTCGGCGATGCGCCTGCGTTCCCAGTGCAGCACGCCCAGCGAACGCCAGGCGGCTGCCTCGGCGGTCTCGTTGCCCGCGGACTGTGCCCGCCGGGCGGCACGGGTCAGCACCTGTCCGGAGCGAGTGTGATCACCGTGCATGCGGAGCACGGCACCGGCGAGCACCAGCGAGTCCACCTCGCCGTGCACCTCGCCCAGCTCGCTGAAGCGCAGACGGGCACCCTCGATCAGGTCGAGGACGTCGCCGAGGTCCAGCTCCGGGGTGCGGGTGGCCCAGCAGGCGCGGCCGTAGAGCATCACCGCCTCGCCGCGCCGGTTTCCGGCGCGCTCGCAGGCGGCGAGCGCGAGGGTGTGCGTCTCCGTCAGATCGACGATGTGGTCACGCTGTTCGAACAGGTCCCGGACGGCGGCGGTCAGCTCCCACGCCACTTCGTCCAGCCCGAGCGCGCACGCTTGACGGATCGCGGCGAGGAGCGCGCTGTGCTCGGCTGAGAGCCAGCCGAACGCCTCACCTGGCAGCTCCACCGGGTCCACGTCAGCCAGTCGGTGACGGGGCGTCTCACCCCGGATCGGAGCGAGCAGCCGGTACGGCAACGTGGCGGCGGCCTGCTCGGTCAGATCGAGCCAGCAGCCCATCACCCGGCCAAGGGCCGCACTCCGGTCGGCCGCGGCGTCCTCGTCCTCGCCGCGGACTCTGGCGAAGAGACGGACCAGGTCGTGCAACCGGTAGCGCAGCCGGCCGGTCGGGTCGACGCCGGCGGTCTCCACCAGATGCGCGTCAACGAGGATCTCCACCAGGTCTTCCGCGTGCCGAACACCGGTGTCCAGCAGCGCGGCGGCCGTCCAGGCAGCGAAGTCGTCCGTCTCCAGCAGTGCCAGCAGCCGCAGCGCGCGGCGGGCGTCCGCTTCGAGCAACCGGTAGCTGATCGCGAACGAAGCGGCGACCGCCAGATCACCGGTGGCGAGTTCGTCCAGGCGGCGGCGCGCGTCGGAGAGCCGAGCCGCGAGCATGGCCGGCTGCCAGTGCGGGCGAGCCGCCAGCCGGACACCGGCGATGCGGATGGCCAGCGGGAGATGTCCGCAGAGCCGGACGATCGCGGCGGTGTCCTCCGGCTGTGCGTCCACCCGGTCGGCACCGCACAGCGCGCGCAGCAGCCGGGTCGCCTCCACCGTCGAGAAACAGTTGAGCGCCACCACCACTGCACCATCCACTTCGGACAGTCGCTGTCGGCTGGTGACCAGCACGGCACAGGACGCGGACGGCGGGAGCAGCGGCCGCACCTGCGCCGCGTCCCTCGCGTCGTCGAGCAGGATCAGCACTCGCCGCTCGTCGAGGAGGCTGCGATAGAGGTCCATCCGCTCATCCAGGCTGTCCGGTACCGCACCGCCCTCGACGCCCAGCCTGCGCAGGAACCGGCCGAGGACATCCGCCGGACCGGTGGGCGTCGCCTGCGCGCCGCGCAGACTGGCGTAGAGCTGCCCGTCAGGAAACATCTCCCGCAGAACGCGTCCTGCCCGCACCGCGAGGGTGGTCTTGCCGATGCCACCCTGCCCGGTGATCACGGCCAGCCGGACGGCCCGGCCGCCGTCGGTCAGCGCCGCGGTCACCTCGGCCAACTGCTGTTCCCGGCCGACGAAGTCACCGACGTCAGCCGGCAGCAGGGCAGGCCGCGGAACAGCGGCCGCCGGACGGGGCGCACCGACCACGTCCTGGTCGTGACGCAGCACGGCCAGGTGCAGGCGGTTGAGCTCCGGCCCGGGGTCGACGCCCAGCGCGGTGGCGAGCCGCACTCGGAACCGTTCGTAGATCTCCAGAGCCTCGGTCTGCCGGCCCGCCCGGTAGACCGCGAGCATGAGCTGTCCCACGAACCGCTCGTGGTAGGGATGTTCGGCGGCCAGCGCGGTGAGCTCACCGATGAGCTCGCGATGCCTGCCCTGCGCCAGCTCGGCGTCGACGAGCAGTTCGGCCGCGGACAGCCGCAGCTCGACCAGGTCGCCGCCGACCCGGTCACGCAGCCGATCGGGTGCGTCACCGGCGAGCACCGGGCCGCCCCACAGTGCCAGTGCCTCGCGCAACAGAGCAGCGGCGGCAACCCGGCCGACGTGCCGCTGCGCCCGCACGACCAGCTCACGGAACCGGTGCGCGTCGACCAACGCCGGGTCGACCTCGACGAGATACCCGTCAGGACCGTTGCACAGCCGGAGAACCTCCGGCCCGACACCGCTACGGCACAGGTGGCCGCGCAGCCGTGCGACGTGGGTGTGCAGGGCGGCCCGCCCAGTGGCCGGCGGCCGGCCGTCCCACAACAAGTCCAGCAGCCGCTCCACCTGTACCGGCTGGCCCGGCTGGATCAGCAGTACGCCGAGGAGACACCGTTCCCGGCGGCGGCCGAACTCGACCGGGGCACCGTCGACCAGAACGCTCAGCGGTCCGAGCACGCGGAGGTCCAGCTCCATCGAGGTCGCCCTCTCCCCCCACGGCGGCAAGGCGGATGGCAAGGCACCCGGCAAGGCGCCGGACGCAGTCTAACCAGGCACAGAACGGGAACAGAGGGGAAATCGAATGATCGGCAACAAGGATGCGCTGCGCCGGATCGCGACAGCCGCCGTCGGCGTGATGGCAGCCGGACTCGCGCTCGCCACGCCGGCCCAGGCGTACACCGACGACATCGTGGGCAACTACAACGACAGCCCGTGGTTCGTGTACCAGAAGAA
>NZ_JBEXPJ010000133.1:0-25065 GCF_040611995.1 Lentzea sp. NPDC006480 | reverse complement strand
GTCGGCTGTGGCATGTAGCCGGCCTCGAACGCCTGCTCCTGCCACGGCTGGTCGGTCAGCACCAACGTGATCACGACGGCGATGCTGTTCATCGACGAGGCTCTGGAGGGACGATGACGAAGCTGGAAGTCGGCTATCTGCTGCCGACGCGAGACGACGCCGTGCTGGGACGCCACGAACCGGGACGGCTCGTCGCCTTGGCACGCAAGGCGGAAGAACTGGGACTGGACTCGGTCTGGGCCGGCGACAGCCCCGTGACCAGACCGCGCGCGGACCCGCTGGTGCTGCTGGCCGCCGTGGCCCAGGCGACCGAACGGGTCACGCTCGGCACGGCGGTGCTGCTGCCCGCACTGCGCCACCCGATCCTGCTGGCGCACCAGCTCGCGACCCTCGACCGGCTCGCGGAGGGACGGCTCGTCGCGGGCATGGGCGGCGGGTTCCCGAACCCGGCCACCCGGGCTCAGTTCGACGCGGTCGGCGTCGCGTTCGACCGCCGCGTCAGCCGCCTGGAGGAGTCGATCGACGTCATGCGGCGGCTGTGGTCCGGCGAGGCGATCTCCCACCGCGGCAAGCACTTCAGCTTCACGGACGTGCGGCTCACTCCTCCGCCGTTCCGCCCGGGAGGTCCGCCGATCTGGCTGGCGGGAAGCGGACCGGCGTTGCGGCGCGTGGCCCGCCTCGCCGACGGCTGGCTCCCCTATCCGCCCGAGACGACGACGTACGCGGAGGAACTGGCGACTGTCCAGCAGGCGGCTTCCCGTTCGATCGTCCCGGCCCTGTACGCGACGCTCTGCCTGGACGAGGACCCGGACAGGGCGCGCCAACGCCTGCGCACGAGCATCGAGCGCTACTACAACGCCCCGCTCGAGGCCGTGGCCTCGATCCAGGCGATGTTCGCGGGCACCGCGCACCAGGCCGCCGAGTGGCTCGCGGGGTACGCCGCGGCCGGAGTTCGCCACGTGGTCGTCCGCCTCACCACCGACGAGAACCTCGACGAGCTCGCCGGCCAAGTGCTGCCCCTGCTGCGCGAGGAGGAGCACCGATGACCACGTTCGTGCTCGTCCACGGCGCCTGGCACGGCCCGTGGGCGTGGGACCGAGTCGTGCCCTTGCTGCGCGCCGCCGGGACGCACACGATCACCGTCAACCTCACCACCCCTGCGGACCGCGGGCTGCACGACGACGCCGAGACGGTGATCACCACCGTCGACACGATGCAGGACAACGACATCGTGCTGGTGGGCCACAGTTACGCGGGCCTGGTCGTCCGGGAAGCCGCGGACGCACGGCCTGATGCCGTGCGCCACGTGGTCCTCGTCGACGGCTGGGCGGGCAAGGACGGAGCCAGCCTGGTCAGCCTCGCCCCCGATGCCTTCGCGCGGACAGTCCGCGCCGCCGCCGACAGCCGCGGGCAGATCCCCGCCCCCGCACCGGAGGCCTTCGGCATCACCGATCCCGAAGCCGCGGCCTGGCTGGCCCCGCGCCTGCTGCCCCAGCCGTTGCGGACGTTCACCGAACCCACCCGGCTGACCGGAGCGGTCGACCGGATTCCGGGAACCGCGATCTGCTGCCGGCCGCGCACCTACCCGTTCGACGAGTTCGGCGCAGCGGTCGGCTACGAGACACTGGCGCTGGACGGCCCGCACGACGTGATGCTCACCCACCCCGAACCGCTGGTCCCGCTGCTTCTAGGGTGTTGAAGTGGACCAGCGAGCGTACAACCAGTACTGCGCCACCGCGCGCACCCTCGACATCGTCGGTGAGCGCTGGACGCTGCTGCTGATCCGCGAACTGCTGACCGGGCCCAAGCGGTTCGGTGACCTCCAGGCCAGCCTGCGCGGCCTCGGCACCGGGCTGCTGGCGGCCCGGCTGAAGCACCTCGAACGGGAAGGGCTCGCCCGCAAGATCACGCTCCCGCCGCCCGCCCGCACCCCCGCGTACGCGCTCACCGAGGCCGGCGAGGAGCTCGGCGCGCCGGTCCTGGCGCTCGCTCGGTGGGGGCTCAGGTGGGCGATGGGCGAGCGGCACGACACCGACACGTTCCACCCCGGCTGGGCGGTGCTCGGTCTTCGTGCCTGCTTCGACGCCGAGGCAGCCGCCGGGCTCCGTGCGGTGTACGAGTTCCGCGTCGACGACGAGGTCTTCCACGCCCGCGTCGACGACGGGACGATCGAGGCGCTGCACGGCCCCGCACAGCACCCGGATGCGGTCATCACGATCGGCGAGGACGCGTTCGTCGACGTGACCGGTCAGCGCCTCACTCTCGCCGACGCGATCAAGACCGGCGCCGCGTCGGCGTCCGGCGACCGCGCGGCCCTGCGCGAGCTGACCAAGCTCTTCCCGCTGCCGCCCGCCCGCGAACGCGACTAGGCCGTTCATCGACTGTTCACCTCACGATTGCGACGACTGCCCCTGTAACGGCGTCGAAGTGACGAAGGATCTGCTCCCTGACAGGGCTTTCGGCAGAGGTGGACAGTGAAGAGAACGCTCGGCATCGGGCTCGCGGTCGTGTTGCTGGTGGGTGTGGTCGTGGCGATCGTCCTGGGTCAGGGCGGCGACGAGCAGGCCCAGCTCCAGACCGTGCGCGGCGTCATCGGCTCGGAGAAGCTCGCCTTCTTCGCCGACCAGCGGGTCAAGGACGTGTTCGCGAAGCACGGGCTCAAGGTCGAGGTGGATCCGGCCGGGTCGCGGCAGATCGCGACGGCGACCGATCTGAACGCGTACGACTTCGCATTCCCTTCTTCAGCACCGGCAGCGGAGAAGATCCAGCGCGATCGCAAGGCAGCACGGACGTACGCGCCGTTCTCGTCGCCGATGGTGATCGCCACGTTCGACCCGATCGTCGATCTGCTGACCAAGGCCGGCGTGGTGAAGTCCGGGCCGGGCTACCAGACGTTCGACGTGCAGGCATACCTGGATCTCGCCGCCAAGAGCACGCGCTGGGACCAGCTGCCGGGCAACACGGCGTATCCCGCGCGCAAGAACCTGCTGGTCACCACGACGGATCCGCGTGACTCGAACTCCGCGGCGATGTACTTGGCGATCACGTCGTTCGTCGCGAACGGTGGCGTGGTCAGCTCGCCGGACGCCGAGGCGAAGGTGCTGCCGGCGGTGTCGAAGCTGTTCCTGGACCAGGGTTACACGCAGAGCAGCAGCGAGGGGCCGTTCGAGGACTACCTGTCCGCCGGCATGGGCAAGACGCCGCTGGTGCTCGCGTACGAGGCGCAGTTCGTCGACCGGGTGGTGCGCGCCGACTCGACGATCCGGCCGGACATGAAGCTGCTCTACCCGGCGCCGACCGTGCTCTCGAAGCACACGCTGGTGCCGTTGCGGGAGAACGGGGACAAGGTCGGGCAGCTGCTGTCGTCCGACGCCGAGCTGGGCAGGCTCGCGGCGACGTTCGGCTTCCGCACGTCGGATCCCCGGCACTTCAACGACATCGCCAAGGAGAAGAACCTGACCGTGCCGCAGACGATCGTGGACGTCGTCGAACCGCCCGCGCACGAGACGCTGGAGCGGATGCTCGAAGCCATCGCGAAGCAGTACTGATCATGAGTGATTTCGTGCTCACACCACCGGATCCCGTCGAGCCCGTGCCAGTGGACCGCGCGGCCGGGCTGATTCCGGTGGCGGACGACGCCAAGGTCCAGCTGTCGGTGCGGGCGCAGGAGTTCATCTCCGCCCTGGCCGCGGTCGATCCGCAGTCACCGGACTTCAGCCGGATCGTCGACCAGGCACTGGTGCTCGGCGAGGCGGAGATGCGGGTGGCGGCCCAGATCGCGGGCCGGATGCTGGACCGCACGCTGGCTTCCGTGTCGTCCCCCAACACCACGCGGGTGTCGACGAGTTTGGTCGAGCTGCGCCGGTCGGTGCGCGAACTGGACCCGCAGGACCTCACCAAGCTGACCAGCCGCAAGATCCTCGGGTTCATCCCCGGCGGCAACGCGGCCAGGGGTTTGCTGGCCAGGCTGCGAGCGGCCGACGAGCCCGTCAACCGGATCGTGCTGAAGCTGCGGTCCGGCCAGGATGCGTTGAAACGCGACAACGCGGCCATCAAGGGCGAGCGCCAGCGGTTGTGGGACCTGATGACGAAGCTGTCGCAGGACGCCGCTCTGGCTGCCGAGATGGACGAGGCGGTGCAACGGCAGGTGGACATCCTCGACCTGTCGGATCCCGGACGCGCCAACGCGTTGCGCGCTGATGTCCTCTTCGGACTGCGGCAACGGCATCAGGACCTGCTGACCCAGCTCGCCGTGTGCGCGCAGGGCTACCTGGCGCTGGACGTCGTACGCCGCAACAACGACGAGCTGATCAAGGGCATCGAACGGGCGGTCAGCACGACCGTCACGGCGTTGCGGATCGGTGTCGCGGTGGCCGCGGCTTTGGCCGGGCAGCGCGAGGTGATCGACCAGGTCGACGCCGTGCGCGGGCTCACCGACTCGATCCTGAAGTCCAACGCGACGCTGATGTCGTTGCAGGGACAGGACATCCAGCGCATCGCCTCGACGCCGGCGGTCGGCATCGAAGCGGTTCGGACCTCGTTCGACCAGATCTACGCGGCGATCGACGCCATCGACACGTTCAAGGCCCGCGCGGCCGACTCGATGTCCAGCACCGTGACCGCGCTGGACGCCGAGATCCGGCGCGCCCACGACCACCTGAGCCGGGTCCGCGAGACCGGTGAGCAGTCTTGACCCGCCACTCCCCAGGAGCCAGCATGATCCGCCGCCTCGTCCCCCTGGCAGCCGCGTTGGCGCTGCTGGCGGGATGTTCCGACGAAGCAGACCCGGCCAGACCGGTCGGCGACCCCTCCCCCGGCGTCCTGCGCGTCCTGGCCGGCAGCGAACTGGCCGACATGCAGCCGATTCTGGACGAAGCCGCCAAAGCCACCGGCATCACCGTGAAGCTCAGCTTCTCCGGCACGATCGACGGCGCCGAGAAGGTCGCGAGCGGTGCCGTGGAACAGGGCTTCGACGCCGTCTGGTTCTCCTCCAACCGCTACCTGGAACTGGTCCCAGAGGCCCAGAAGCGCCTCGGCACCCCGACCAAGGTCATGTCCTCTCCGGTCGTGCTCGGCCTGCCCGCTCAGAAGGTCGCGGAGCTGGGCTGGGACGGCAAGCGCGTCGGCTGGGCCGAGATCGCCGAAGCCGCGGGTGCGCAGAAGTTCACCTACGGCATGACGGATCCGTCCGCATCGAACTCCGGCTTCTCCGCGCTGGTCGGCGTCGCGGCCGCGCTGTCCGGTTCGGGATCGGCGCTCGACGCGGCCAAGATCAACGCGGTCGCTCCGCAGCTCAAGCAGTTCTTCTCGGCCCAGACGCTGTCGGCCGGTTCGTCCGGCTGGCTGTCCGAGGCCTACGGGCGCAGGGCCAGGGGCGAGGATCCGGGCGCCAAAGTGGACGGTCTGATCAACTACGAGTCGGTCCTGTTGTCGCAGAACGACCCGCTGACCCTGGTCTACCCGAGCGACGGCGTGGTGACCGCGGACTACCCGCTGACCCTGCTCACGTCCGCGTCCTCGGCGGCTCGCGAGGCCCATCAGAAGCTCTCCGACTACCTGAAGAGCCCGGACGCCCAGCGCAGGATCATGGACACGACGCACCGCCGCCCGGCCGCGCCGCAGGTGCCGCTCGACGGCAAGTTCGCGGTGAAGGACCTGGTCGAACTGCCGTTCCCCGGTAGTCAGTCCGCTGTGGACGGTCTGATCACCACGTACTTCGACCAGCTGCGCCGCCCGTCCCGCACGCTCTACGTGCTCGACACGTCCGGCTCGATGCAGGGCGACCGCATCGACGGCCTCCGGCAGGCACTGGTCGGGCTGACCGGCGCGGACGAGTCGCTCGCGGGCAAGTTCAACCGGTTCCACGGCCGCGAGCAGGTCACGTTGCTGCCGTTCAACAGCACCGCGCAGCCGGCGTTGAAGTACGAGGTGCGGGCGGACGACCCGCGCCCGGTCCTCGACCAGATCCGCGGCACCGCCACGTCGTTGGACGCGGCCGGCGGCACCGCGATCTACAGCAGCCTGCGCAGCGGCTACGACGTGCTGCGCCAGCAGATCAACGCGGACCCGGACCGGTTCACCTCGATCGTGCTGATGACCGACGGCGAGAACACCGGCAGCGAGGACATCGGCCAGTTCGAGACGTTCCACGGCACCCTGCCGCAGAACCTCAAGGGCATCCCGATCTTCCCGGTGCTGTTCGGCGAGAGCGCCACGGGCGAGATGGACCGGCTCGCGAAGATGAGCGGTGGCAAGGTGTTCGACGCCCGCAGCCGCTCGCTGTCGGCCGCGTTCAAGGAGATCCGTGGCTACCAGTAACCCGGTGCCGCGCTACCTGGCGTCCTGGAAGAACCTCGCGGGGTGCACGGGCGGCCTGATCGGCCTGCTCCTGCACTTCGCGGGGCTCGCGGGCTCCTACTGGGTCGTCGTGGTGATCGGCCTCTACGCCGTCGGCGCCCTCGCCGCGCCACCCGAGCGGATCATCCTGGTGACCGACCCCGAGGAGGAGGCCGGTCAGCTCAGGTCCGAACTGGACGCGCTGGTGCTGCGCGTGCAGGGCTTCAACGTTCCGGCTGAGATCAAGCCGAAGCTGGGCGAGATCGCCGAGATCCTGCGCGGCATGCTCGACCGCCCGCGCGAACTGCGCGCCGATCCGGACGCCCTGCACGCCGTCACCAGACTCGTCGGCACCGACCTGCCGCTGTCCGTGCAGACCTACGTGAACCTGCCGTGGTGGTACTCCGCCGCGCGTGGTTCGGGCACGGAACTGGTGCGGCAGCTGGATCTCCTGAAGGCGGACGCGGTCCGGGTCGCGGAACGCTTCCACGCGGCCGACGCGCAACGCCAAGCCGATCACACCCGCTACCTCGAAGATCGCGAGTAGGCTGACGATCATGCGTTACGTCAGGGTTTTCGCGGACGAGAACGGCAAATCGGCCTTCGAGGACGTCGAGGTCGAAGGAACGCCGACGGTCACGGTCGAGGGCGTGCCACCGCTGCTCGTGTCCGGCCCGTTCCAGGCATCCTCGATGCTGGTCGTCGAGCAACCGGCGGGCGGCACGCCGGAGTGGGAGCTGCACGTCGCCCCGCGCAAGCAGTGGCTGGTCGTGCTGACCGGCCGGGCGGCTGTGACGGTGTCGGACGGGGAACGCCGCGAGTTCGGGCCGGGCGCGCTGCTGTCCTTTGAGGACACCGAGGGCGAGGGTCACATGTCCACACCGCTCACGGACGACCTGTCGTTCGCGATGTTCCCGCACCAGGCAGCCTGAACGCGACGCTGAACACCACCCCGGCCAGGCTGAGCAACAGCACGCCCGCGCCGGCGACCATTCGCAGCCGTCGGACGCGCCCAGACGACACGAGCGGGCATCCGGTGGCGCCGAGCCCGCCAGTGGTCCTTCGACATGAAGAGCAGGGCGGGCTTGTGCTGAACCAATTGAGGGACGGGGTGAACGCCGCGCCCATACCCCGCCCAGCAGGAAGTCCATCACGAAGAGCAGCGGGATCCCGGCATCCCCCGCCTCGGCGGTGCAGGTCCACCCGACGTGCCCCGTGAGCACCATCGCCGCACCGGTGAACAGCTCCCAGATCGCCTTCACCGGCCGAGACCAGCCCGGGAACCCCAGCGCGGCGGACAAATCCCGCGCGGCCCCGCCACTATCCGCGACGTGAAGTCGTACACCGGAGCCGAAGCCGCCACGACGCCCCGGTTCCGGCTTCAATGGAAAGCGCTTACATAACTACCAGATCACCACACGGTCACAACGAGATATACCGACCGACCACTCGGTCGGCACATCTGGTGTGCTCGAAGACATGGACATCGAGAAGGCGATCGCCGGACTGGACCTGCCCCGGAAGGTGCGGCTGCTGACCGGATCCGCGCTCTTCGCCCTGTGGCCGGAGCCGGCGATCGGGCTGGCGTCGCTCAAGCTGTCCGACGGCCCGACCGGTGTCCGCGGCGCCGAGCTGCGGGGCGGCGTGATCGCCTGCGTGCTGCCGAACGCCACGCTGCTCGCCCAGCACTGGGACACGACGCTGGCCCGCGAGGTAGGCGAGGTGCTCGCGGACGAAGCGGCCGCGCAGCAGGTGCACGTCGTGCTCGGCCCGACGATCAACCTGCACCGCACGCCGCTCGGCGGGCGGCTCTTCGAGGCCTACAGCGAGGACCCGCTGCTCACCGGCACGCTCGCCGCCGCTTACGTCCAAGGCTTGCAGGACAAGGGCATCGCGGCGACGCCGAAGCACTACGTGGCCAACGAGTCCGAGACCGAGCGGCGCACGGTCAGCTCCGAGCTCGACGCGAAGACGTTGCGCGAGGTGTACCTGCTGCCGTTCGAGATCGTCGTCGAGGACGCCGCGCCGTGGGCGATCATGGCTGCCTACAACAAGGTCAACGGCATCCCCGCGACCGAGCACACCGAACTGGTCGAGGACGTGCTGAAGGGCGAGTGGGGGTTCGACGGCCTCGTCATGTCCGACTGGTTCGCCGCGCAGTCCACGGCCGAGAGCGCGAACGGCGGGCTCGACCTCGTCATGCCCGGTCCCGGCGGGCCGTGGGAGGACAAGCTGGTCGCGGCCGTGGAAGCGGGCGAGGTCGCGGAGTCGGTCATCGACGACCACCTGAGCCGGCTGCTGCTCCTCGCTTCCCGCACCGGCGCGTTCGGCGGCGAACGCAAGTGGCCGGCGGATGTGCCCGCACCGGACAGCGCGATCAGGCGTGAGCAGCTGCGGAGGTTCGCCGCGGGTGGCATGACCGTGCTGACGAACAACGGCGTGCTGCCGCTGCAGGACCCCAGGGTCGCGCTGATCGGCCGGCACGCGATCGACACCGTCGCCCAGGGAGGCGGTTCGGCCGGGCTGCGGCCACCCCACGTCATCAGCATCGCCGACGGCCTGACGTCGTTGCTGGGCGATCGCGTGTCCGTTGTGGACGGTGTGGAGGTGAGGCTGCGTCACGCCGCACCGGGTCCTGGCGTGCTGCGCGACATCCGGGCCACTACGTTCGACGCGTCGGGTGAGGTGCTGGCGTCCCGGGAGATGGAGATCGCCGAGCTAGCGGCGTACGGCGGGTGGGCACAGGGGGCCGCGTCGATCGAGGTGTCCGGCGAGGTCGTGCTGGACGAACCGGCGCGGATGCTCGTGGGGGTGCGCGGGTTCGGCGACTGGACGCTGGAGGTCGCCGGCGAGCAGCACGCGACCCGGCTGGCGTGGGCGGACGGCATCGTGGAGGAAGCGCTGCTGAAGCCGCCTTTCTGGACGACCGAGGTGCTCCTCTCCCCCGGCGACCGGATCACCGCACGGGTGCGCGAGGCTTCGGCGCTGGTCGGTCTCATCACCCAGCCGGTCCCCCGCCCTCCCGCCGACGCCATCGGTGCCGCTGTGCGGGCCGCGCGCGAGGCCGAGGTGGCGGTGGTGGTCGTCGGCCTCACCGACGAGCAGGAGACCGAGGGCTTCGACAAGACGACGCTCGCGTTGCCGGGTGAGCAGGACGCACTCGTCGCCGCAGTGGCGGCCGCCGCGAAACGCACGGTGGTCGTGGTGAACGCCGCGACGCCGGTGCTGATGCCCTGGCTCGCCCAGGTCGACGCCGTGCTGTGGGCGGGCCTGCCCGGCCAGGAAGCCGGTGACGCCGTGGCGGCCGCGCTGCTCGGCGACATCGAACCGGCCGGGCGGCTGGTCACCACGTTCCCGCGGGCCGACTCCGACGCGTTGAGCGTGGTGCCGGCGAACGGCGCGTTGCCCTACGCGGAGGGCACCGCGATCGGGTATCGCGGCGCGTCCGAGCCGTTGTTCTGGTTCGGCCACGGCCTCGGCTACACGACGTGGGAGTACGGCACGGCATCCGCGTCCACTGTGGACGGTGTGATCAGCGCGGTGTCGCTGGAGCTCACCAACACCGGCGACCGCTCCGGCCGTGAGGTCGTACAGGTCTACCTGCGGCCGGCGAGCGAACCCGTGCGGCTGATCGGATGGGCGGTCGCGGACGTCGAGGCGGGCGAGACCGTGCGGGTCGAGGTGCCGTGCTCGGCGCGGGTGCAACGGGTCTGGGACGACGGCTGGCACCCGTTGCGCGGCGGCGAGCTGCTGGTCGCCCGCGGCCTGGGTGACGTCCGGGTTACCCTGCCCGCTGACCAGGAGTGAGGTGAGCCGTGTCGTTCCCGCCCCGGTACCGGGCCAAGTCACGGGTGGACGTCTCGGGTGAGGAGTCCCGGGCGAAGGCGGTCGCCGTCGCCACCGAGCTGTTCGCCACGTCCGGGTTCCGCGGTACGTCGGTGGCCGCCGTGGCCGCGAAAACAGGGCTCTCGCAGTCCGGTCTGCTGCACCACTTCCCCAGCAAGGCGGCCCTGCTCGCCGCCGTGCTGGAGGAACGCGACCGCGAGGACGGCGACTTCCTGTCCGGGGTCACCGGTCCACCGCTGGGCTGGGCGGCGTTCGACGCGCTGACGGCCCTGGTCGCCCGCAACTCGACCCGCCCGCAGCTGATCGGTCTCTTCGTCCGCCTGGCCGCCGAGGCCACCGAACCCTCGCATCCGGCCCACTCCTGGATCCGCGAACACTACGAAGGCATTCGGAACTGGCTCACCGACGCCGTCCACACAGGACAGCAGCGCGGCGAGATCAGCCAGGACGCGCCCGTGAACACCATCGTCCGCACCACGATCGCGGTGATCGACGGCCTGCAGCAGCAGTGGCTGCTCGACCCGGACAAGATGTCGATGGCCGCGGAGTTCGAGGCCTTCACGGACACCCTGCGCGCCCGCTGGGGAACCATCGGCGCGGGTGGACGTCCTTGAGGGCATGCCACGCGTGCTCGTCCTGCTCTGCTCCGCGATCGTCCTGACAGGTGCTGCCGCGATCGCGGTGTTCGGCCGGTCGGGACCGGGACTGGACCCGGCACGGGAACAGGCCGTGCGCGCGTCGGTCGAAAGTCATCTCGAACAGAACCACTGGCACGGCGTTCTGCAAGCGCAGTACGTGCAACAGCGCGTCGGGTGGTTCTGCGCCATTGAGATCATCGAGGCGGACGAGAACGCGGACGAGTCGACGGTCGGGCTCCAGACGGTGTGCGAGGAGTTCACCGCCGTGGCCGGGGAACTGGTCATCGGCAGCGGTGAGACCGTGCCCAGGATCGCCACCGTGACTTCGGCTCCCCAGCCGGTCGAGGTGCGCCGCGTGGAGCCGGCGCCCGACGGTGCCCCGAACGCGAAATGGATCGACGACCACTTCTCCTGGCTCGGTGCCAAGAAGCTGCGCCGAACGCAGTACCGGGATCTGCACGACGAGACGGTCACCAAGGCCCTCAGCGCGTTCGGGTTGCCCTCCGACGCACCGGTTCGCCCGCGGATCTGACCCGGATTGCGGTATCGTCGACGCCGGGTGAAGTCATGTGACAGTGGTGGTTCCCAACTTCCACGGCAAGCAGGCGCTCGACGCGTGGCTGGCAGGCCACGACGCGGGGTTGCTCCTGCAGGGTCCTGATCCGGACAGTCCCCATCCCCTGATGAACGGCGTCGTCGTGGCGCAGCAACCTGCTGCGGGCACGCGCGCCGAACGCTGGGACGTCGTGACCGTGTGGGTCGAGGGCGGTGGTGACGGCAGCGGAGTCCGCGAGCCGCGTCGTCCGCTGCCAGAACGTCGTGCAGCCACTAAGTATCTCGACGAGTGTGGTTGAACAACAGGTTGAGCACGAACGCGGTCAGCGCCGCGCTGGTGATGGCGCTGCCCGCGATCACCTGTGCCCACGCCGGGAACGAGTGGTAGATCTTCGGCGCCACGACCGGGAGCAGGCCGATGCCGATCGTCACCGCGATGATCAGCAGGTTCCCGGTGTTCTCGAAGTCGACGGTGCGCAGGATCCCGATGCCCAGGGCGGCGACGGTCGCGAACATGACCAGCCCGGCCGCGCCGACCACCGGTCCGGGCAGGGCCGCGACGATCGCGCCGAGCTTCGGGATCAGGCCCAGCACCACCAGAATGCCGCCGGCGACCGCGGTGACGTACCGGCTGCGCACCTTCGTGATGCCGACCAGGCCGACGTTCTGGCCGAACGCGGTGTCCAGGAACCCGTTCATGACACCGCCGAGCACGCCGGAGACACCCTCGGCGGCCAGCCCCCTGGCCAGGTCCCGGGAAGTCACCGCACGCCCGGTCATCTCGCCGACCGCGAGCATCGAGGCGGTCGACTCGGTGAAGGTCACCAGCATGACCACGCACATGGAGATCACCGCGGCCACCGGGAAGTGCGGCGCGCCGAAGTGGAACGGCTGGGCGATCCCGAGCCACGCGGCACCACCGACACCGGAGAAATCGGTCATGCCCAACGCCATCGCGACCAGCGTGCCGCCCACCAGCCCGACCAGCACGCCCAGCTGGCCCAGCAGGCCGCGCGCGAACCGGCCGACCAGCACGATGGCCAGCACGATCCCGAACGCCAGCGCCAGCCGGGACGGCGCCGCGTAGTCGGGCGCCGAGTCGAACCCGGTGATCAACCCGGCCCCGACCCCGATCAACGACAACCCGATCACCGTGATCACCGACCCGGTCACCACGGGCGGGAAGAACCGCACCGCCCGTGCGAACGGCACCGCGATCAAGATGCCGAACACCCCGGCCGCGAGCATCGAACCGTAAACGGCCTGCACGCCGTACTGCCCGGCGATCAGGATCATCGGCGTCACGGCGGTGAACGTCGCCCCGGCCACGACCGGCAGCCGGACGCCGAGAACGTTGCCGATGCCCACGGCCTGCAGCAGCGTGATCAGGCCGGCCACCAGCAGGTCGGCGTTGACCAGCAGCCCGATGGTGTGGGTGTCGAGGCCCGCGGCGGCACCGAAGACCAGCGGCACCGTGACGCAGCCGGTGTACATGGCGAGGACGTGCTGCAAACCGAGCAACCCGAGCCGCGCGGGTGGCAGCACCTCGTCGACCGGATGCTTCAGGGCGGTTTCCATGGACCTCTTCGTAGCCGGTGGACGTTGCGCCCGCGTCACGCGAACGAGAAGTCGCCCGCTCAGCGGTACTTTCAGGCACATGACCGAGCCGGTGACGCCCCAGACGCCGCGTCCCGTGCGGTTCGCCGCCGTCGGCCAGTGGTGGCGTGACGTCACGTTCCTGCACTGGGCGGTCGAGCCGGAGAAGGTCGCGCGGTTCCTGCCCGCAGGCACGGTGCCGGACCTGCTGGACGGCGTCACGTACATCGGGCTCGTGCCGTTCCGGATGCACCCCATCGGCGGACGGGTCGGGCCGCGGCTGCCTTACATCGGCACGTTCTGCGAGACCAACGTCCGGCTCTACTCGGTCGACGGCCAAGGCAGGCGCGGCGTGGTGTTCCTGTCGCTCGACGCCAGCAGGCTCGTGCCCGTGCTCGGCGCCCGGACCAGCGCCCGGCTGCCCTACAAGTGGGCGTCCATGAGATTGAACCGCTTCGACGACGTGCTCACCTACACGTCGAAACGCATCTGGCCGGAACCTCGGGGCGCGTCGAGCCGGGTGGTGGTCCGGACCGGAAAACCGATCACCCCAGGTGACCTCGAACGATTCCTGACCGCCCGGTGGGGTCTGCACGTCGGGTGGCACGGAAGAACGATCTACTTGCCCAACGACCACCCCGAGTGGCCGCTGCACGAAGCCGAGCTGCTGGAGCTCAAGGACGATCTGGTGGCCGCGTCCGGTCTCGAAGCCCCACCAGGGCCGCCGGTCAGCGTGCTGTTCTCGCCAGGTGTGCCGGTGAGGTTCGGCGTCCCCACGGCGTGAAGGGTGGTGGCCCGGTCCAGTCTGGGGGACCCTGCCGGGCCACCGGCTTCAAGGTGGCCGACGTGCGCGGTGACTTTCACACGTCGGCCGGGTTCTTGGGGGAACCGGACCCGGCAACTGCGCCGACCCCCTGTCCCGGGAGTTCGGGCCCGGCGGCGCAGGTACCGGATCTGGGTACAAAGGTGCCAGGCGGCGCGCACAGATTTCGCCCAGGCGCCGCACAGGTCGGTCCGGATACGCGAGGATGGCTCAGTCCCGAACGATGAGGAGAGATGCGCCGGTGGAGTTCCTGTTGCTCGGCACGCCGGCGGTCAGGCGGGCGGGCACGCCGCTGGAGCTGGGCGGACCCCGGCAGCGAGCGGTGCTCACGATGCTGTTGCTGCACGCCAACCAGGCGGTCAGCGTCGCACAGCTCACCGAGGCGGTCTGGGACTCCCCGCCCGTTTCGCCCGAGTCGAACCTGCGCACATATGTGGCCGGCTTGCGCAAGGTCCTCGGCGATCGGCTGATCACCCGGCCCGGTCACGGCTACCAGCTCGTCGTCGAGCCCGGCGAGCTCGACCTCGACGCGTTCGACTCGCTGGTGCGCCAGGGCGAGGAGGCGGTGGAGGAGGCCGACGCCGAGGCGGCGGCGGGGTTCTTCGCCGAGGCGCTGGCCAGGTGGCACGGCACCCCGGCCGCCGAGCTGAGCGCGGGACCGTTGCTGCGCGCGGAGTTCACCCGGCTGCAGGAACGGCGGTTGACGGCGGTCGAGCGGTATGCCAAGGCGGCACTGGAACTCGGCCGGTTCGACGACGTGATCGACCGGCTGCGCCGCGAGACCGCGCAGCACCCGTTGCGCGAGGAGCTGTGGGCCCAGCTGATGCTGGCGCTGGACCGCTCCGGCCGTCGTGGTGAGGCGCTGGAGGCCTATGCGGCCGCCCGCAGGCACGTGGTCGACCAGGTCGGTGTCGAGCCGGGCGCCCGACTGCGGCAGCTGCAGCAGGTGATCCTGGAGAGCCGGGTGCCTTCACCCGCCGCGTTGAACGCACACCGGCAGCTGCCGATGGACATCGCCGAGTTCACCGGGCGTGAGGCGGAGCTGCGCAAGCTGTGCGAACCGGGACCGCACACCACGGTCGTGATCTCCGCGATCGAGGGCATGGCCGGTGTCGGCAAGACCAAACTCGCCGTGCGGGCGGCACATCAGCTCGTGCAGCGGTACCCGGATGTCCAGCTGTGGGCGGATCTGCACGGTTTCGACGCGGACGAGCTGCCGGCCGATCCCGCTGCCGTGCTGGAGAGCTTCCTGCGTCTGCTGGGTGTGCCGGGTGGGCAGATTCCGGAGTCGCTGGAGGCACGGGCGGCGCTCTACCGCGACCGGCTGGCGGGCAAACGGGCGTTGGTGCTGCTGGACAACGCGGCGGGCGAGGACCAGGTGCGGCCGTTGCTGCCGGGCAGCGCGTCGTGTCTCGTGCTGATCACCAGCCGCCGCACGTTGCTCAAGCTGGACGGCGTGAGATCGCTCTTCCTGGACGTCTTCACGCCCGGTGAGGCGGTCGCGCTGCTCTCCCGGATCGCCGGCGCGGACCGGATCGACGCGGATCGCGAGGCAGCCGTTCGGGTCGCGGAGCTGTGCGGGCACCTGCCGATCGCGGTCGCACTGGCCGCCAAACGCCTCGCTCGCCGTCCACAGTGGACTCTGCCGGACCTGGCAGCACAGCTGGAGCGAGGCGGTGTCGGCGCGCGCGGCGTCTTCGACCTCTCCTACCAGGCGCTCCCCGACAACCAGCGCCGATTATTCAGGCTGCTCGGCCTCCACCCCGGCGAGGACGTCACCGCCGAGTCCGCCGCCGCTCTCGCCGGTCTGACCGCGTACGAGACCGAAGACCTGCTGGAGACGTTGCTCGACGAGCACCTGCTGCAGCAGCACACTCCCGGCCGCTACGGACTGCACGACCTGTTGCGCGCCTACGCCGTCGAGCAGGTCATGGCCGCGGAACCGCCGCCCGCACGGCATCTGGCGCGACGACGTGTGCTGGACTGGTACGTGCACACCTCGTGGCACGCCGAACTGCAGCTCAACCCGGTGCGGCAGCTGGAGATCGGCACCGCGGACCCGGCCGTGCACCCGCGCACGTTCGCCGACCGCGACGCCGCTTTGCTGTGGTGCGACACGGAACGCGCGAACCTCGTGGCCGCGATCCGGGACGCGGCCGAGCACGGACTGGCGGAGCAGTGCTGGAGCCTCGCTCAATGCCTGTGGGACTTCTTCAACCTGCGCAAGCACTGGGCCGACTGGATCGACACGCACACCGTGGCTCTGGCGGCCGCACGTTCGGTCGGTGATCGCAGTGCCGAAGGACGGATGCTGATCACGCTCGGCATCGGGCTGCGCGAGATCCGGCGCCACGACGAGGCCATCGAGTGCTACCAGCAGGCGTTGGCGATCTTCCGCGCGATGGGGGACAAGTCGCGGCAGGAACCGACGTTGAACAACCTCGGCATCGCGTACATGGTCGTCGGAAGGGTCGACGACGCGCTGGCGTGCTACGAGCAGGCCGCCGAGATCGCCCGCGAGCTGGGCGACCTGCACACGGAAGCCGTCATCTCGAACAACATCGGGCTGCTGCACGCCGACGCCGGGCGGTTCTCGCAGGCATTGGAGCGGTACCTGCGGTCGCTGGAGATCCGGCAGGAGATCGAGGACCCGTACAGCGAGGCGATCCTGCTCAACAACATCGGCGAGGTCTACCGCGGGCTGCTCGACTTCCCCGAGGCCGTGTCGTACGTCGAGCGCGCGCTGGAGATGTTCCGCACGATCGGCGACCTCTACGGGCAGGCCGAGTCGCTGGACAACCTCGGGCTGGCGCTCGACGGTCTCGGTGACCGGCGGGGCGCGGAGAAGTGCTGGCTGGAGTCCGTGACGTTGTTCGAGGAACTGGGCGAGCCGAAGGCCGACGAGGTCCGCGCCAGGTTGTAGCCGCCCGCGATCAAGCCAAGCGCGATCCGAGCCGTATCGCGCCTTGCGAACCTGCCCGCATGACCGATCGCGTGCGGGGAGAAGCAGCACCGTACGCACTCGTGCGCCTGGCGACCCTGCCGCACCCGGACGGTGCCACGGCCTCGGCGCCGTTCCGTCGGGCGGTGGAGGCGTTGGCGGACACCGAAAGCCGGTTGCACGCGCTGATCGATCCGTTGTGCGATCTGCTGCACGACAGCGCGAGCACACACACCTCCGAGGTCCACCGCCGCGTCGTGCTGCCGTTGCGCGGTGATGTCCACAACCGGCGCACGACCAAACCCGCGTTGCGCGCGGCCGCGTCGTCGCTGCGGATTCCGGAGCTGGACACGTGGTTCGAGCTGATGGACTCGCTCGGCGGGCTGGTCGGCGAGGTCTCGCGGCTGCAGCCGGAGGCTTTGGCCGCCGAACGCGAGGTGCTCGCGCCGGAACCGTCGCGCCGCGCGATCGGCTGGGGCACCTGGTCCGCCGACGCGCCGACGCCCGACTGGGGTACCCCGGTTTCCGTGCCGCAGGTCGACCAGCTGCTGCTGGCCCGCCTGACGGCTGCTCTGGTCTCCGATCGCACCCGGCTCTTCGACCACCCGCACCGCCTCGCACCCGGCGTGCACGAGGACGACGGCCGGACGAGGTTCCTCCGCGACGTCCCGGCTTCCGGCCCGTCGCATCGGTGCGCCGAGGAGAACGTGGAGCTGGCGTCCAGTCCGTCGTTGAGGTTCATCATCGGCCTGACCTCGGCCAACCCCAAGGGAATCAGCCCGTCCGAGCTCGCCGGCGCGCTCGCGACCCGGCTGCCCGACGACGAGTCCCACCGCGCCCGGGGTTTCGTCGAGCTGCTGCTCGACATCAAGCTGCTGATCCCTGTGCTGCCGGTAGATCCGCAGGACCCTGCCGCGTGTCCGTCGCTGGCCTCGTGGCTGCGCGACACCGGACGGCCTGAGCTCGCCGACCGCGTGCTGTCGCTCCACCACTCGACGGTGGCGTTCGGTGAGCTCTCGTCGTCGGAACGGCCCGCCGCGCTGGCCGCGTTGATCGCCGGGTGGGAGTCGCTGGGCTCGGCGGTCGGTGCCGACCTCACCGGCATCGTGCCGGTGAGCGAGGATCTCGTGCTGCCGCAACCCGTTCGGCTCGGCCGTGCGTACGGGTACGACGGTGTGCGATCTTTGGCCGCGTTGACGCCGTTGCTCATGCTGTTCGACCGGCACCTCGCGATCCGCCGGCACGTCCGCGACCAGTTCGTCGTCGAGTTCGGCCGCGGTGGTTCCGCACGGCTCGCCGAGTGCTCGCAGCTGCTGCTGGACGCGCTGGCCTCCGCACCGAGCGGCGGCCTCGGTGCCAGCCGCGCCCAGGTCGCCGACCTGGTGGTGGACGGCGTGATCACCGACGAGGCCGTCCAAGCGGCCGCCGACCTGCTGCCGTCGTGGATGAAGACCCGCCCTGTGTCGTACGGCTTCGTCGCCCAGCCCTCTCCGGAAGGCCTGGTGGTGAACCACATCCACGCCGGCTTCGGCCGCTTCCCCTCGCGTTTCCTGGACATGCTGCCACCAGAGGCGTACGCGTCCGTCCGGGCCACTTTGGACGGTGTGTTCCCGCACGGCTTCGCCGAGTACCGCCCGGTGCAGGGCTTCAACCCGAACCTGCACCCGCTGCTCAGCCGTGTGGAGATCGGCGAAGATCCGCGCTGGGCCGACCACACCCCGGACGCGTTCGAACTGTGCCACGACCAGGAACGCGACGAGCTCCGGCTGCGACGCTCCGGCACGGTCGTCGACGTCCTGTACCTCGGCCACCTCCCGCCGGACTCGCTGCCCGGCCGGGTCGCCGCACTGCACGCCGACCTCGCGTGCGGTGCGGCCGATCTCTCCCAGCTGCGCCCCTTCTCGCACTCCGGTGACGTGCTGTTCGCGGACCGCCTGCGCTACCGGGATGTCCTGCTGGCACGTCGCACGTGGGAGTTTTCCGCTGCTGCCCTGGACGCCGCGGAGGTCGCCTCGGTGACCCGGTTCCGGGCTTCCCGCGGTCTGCCCGGTCAGGTGTTCGTCGGCCCGAAACCGCAGTACGTGGATCTCACCAACGCCCTGCACCTGCGCGATTTGCCGCGCCTGCTGACCCGCTGCGGCGACCACCGCGTCCAGCTCACCGAGGCCCTGCCGGTCCCGTCCGGCCAGGTCCTGGAGATCTTCGCGGAGACCTACCGGAGAGCCGAGTGAGCGACGTCGTGGCAAACCCGCTGGATGCTCGGGCGACGATCGAGATCAAGGGAAGCGGACCGCTGGCAGAGGCAGCGGCCCGCGCAGCCGAAGCTGTCTGGCCGGCGATCGCCCACGAGCAGCTGACCACCCGCGAACTCGTGCTTTCCGCTGGCCATGTGGTCGTCCTGGCAGGTTGCGGAGCAGACGTCGGTTGCGTGCTTCCCATCATCGAGGAATTCAATTCGTTCGACACTGAAGCAACTATGCGAACCGTCGCCAGACTCGGCCTGACCGGAGAACCGGCGCCGGATCTGGCCGCTCTCATCGGATCCGCGGCCGTGCGCCGCCTCGTTCGCGCCGTGGCAGGGCTTCCGGACCCGGCGTCGGAGACCCCCTGTCCGAAGGTCCTGGTCGCACGGGCGAATCCTCTCCGCGCCACCTACCACCCGGTGGTCACCAACCCCGTCCACGGCGATCCGTGGCAGCTGCTCGACGCCCTCACGGATCCCGAACTGGGCCTCGCCGACCCTCCGACGTTCGGCGGCCTCCCCCAGGTCCCGGCCAGGCTCGCTCTCTCCGGCGACTCCCTCGGCATCGGCACCACCGCGGCCGAAGCCCGCCTCAACGCCGCGCTGACCGCCCTCAAGTCCGACGGCATCGACCTGCTCCACGCCACCGGAACCGCGTTGCGCCACGCGGCTTTCCGCCTCACAGGCGAACCGGTCGACGACCGCGAGTGGGCCGCGGACCCCGCCGCCCGCAAGTGGTGGACGGCGTTGACCGGGCGGTTCGCGGTGCCGGCCGTCGTCTACGTCGAACGACTCGCGCGCGGCGCCTACAAGGCCGAGATCCGCGACAGCCACCACCTCGTGGCCTGGGCAGTGGAAGCCACGGCCGCACAGGCGGTCGCCTGCGCCGCCCTCGCCGCCACCGGCCTCGCCCAAGCCGGCCGCGACGGCACCGCCCACCTCAACCGCGCCGCCCCGGACCAGCGATCGGCGGAGGAAGCGTTCCAGCAAACCCTTGCCGCACTGGACGACGCGGCGTGAGCACCTACCCCTGGTCTCAGTAGGGGCGGCCACCGACGAACATCATCGCGCTGACCAGCACCGCCAGCAGCCCCAGCAGCAGCCCGATCGCGGCCATCGGCTTGCCGCGCCGGTCGCCGACCAGCCCGAGCACCGCCACGACGAGCACGATCAGCCCGCCGACGAGCCCGACGTAACGCCGGAAACCGGTCATGTTCATCGGCAGGAACGGCACCACGACCGCGACCAGCCCGAGAACCAGCGCGGTCAGCCCCAGCACAGGGCTCTTGGAGGGAGTCTGCTGTGGCAGCGACATGTTCGCGACCCTAACGAACCACCAATCAGACCTCCACCGAATCCAGCAGAGAATCCACCGTCGGTTCGATCGCCGCCGCCGCCCGCGCGTCCCGGAACCTGCGCTCGATGCCCAGATCCCGGCGAAAAGCCGCGTCGCCGCACACCTTCATCGCGAGGTCCGTCACCGCGACGGCCGCCTCGGTAGCGGTCACCGCGAGCAGCCGGACCCGGTCGGCAGACCGCTCCGGATGCCACGTCACCGCCGACAAGGTGTCGTTGTAGACCACCCGAATCTCGTCCGTGCGCAGCCGCATCCGCGCCAGATCAGCGCGGGTCCGCGGATCGCCACCGCCCAGATGCCCCAGCGCAGCGGCCAATGCGCCTTCCATCAGCCCCAACGACACCGCCGCCCCGAGCACCAGGAACCACGGAAACGCCAGCTCCTCCGACCACAGCTGGTTCGACGCGGGCACCCGCACGGGATCCGCCCGCACGCAGGTGGCCACGGTCCCCCGCAGCCCCATTCCGGCGTGATCGGCGGGCACGAGCAACCCCGGCGCCTCAGCGGGCACCAGCAGCAACGCCCGCCCGCACGACCAGACGTAGCTGTCCGCCTCGCCAGCTGCGATCACCCAGCTCTTGCGCGCCCGGACCTGCACGATGTCGCCGTGCGTGGACACCTCGCCACTCGCACCGAAAGCCGCCAGCGTCGACAGATGCCGCCCTGCCGCGATCTCCGCGCGCAACCAGTGCGGGCCGGAACGGTCCAGCACAGCGGCCGCGGAGTAGTGCGAGCGCAACACGGAAGCCGTCGCGCCACATACCCGAGCGATCTCCTCGACCACCCGGCCGGCCGAACGGAGATCCTGTCCTCCCCCGCCGACCGTGCGGGAGATCGTCATCCCCAGCAGGCCGCGCGCCCCCAGAGCGTTCAGGGCGGCGCGCGGGAATCGGGCGTGCTGGTCGACATCGGCGGCCGAAGGTGCCACCACGTTCTGCACGATGCGGAGCAGGTCCGCCCGGTACGTCACGTGGGCGGGTAGAGCGAGTAGGACGGGAAGTTGCCGTACGGCCGTTCATCCGGCGGGCCCTCTGTCACGGCGTGCACCAGCAACGAGCCACCCACGAACGCACCGCGCCACGACGCTCCACGGCCACCGAACACCTCGTCCCGGTCACCCCGCGAGCGCGGCCTGTTGATGCCGATCTTGAACGCCTGGACGTCCTCGCTGAGCCGTTTCGCCGTCGCCTCGTCGTCACAGGCCAACGACGCGACCAGGGCACCGTTCGACGCGTTCATCGCGGCCAGCAGCTCGGCCTCGGTGTCGACCAGCACGATCGTGTCGACCGGCCCGAACGGCTCCGCGTGGTGCAGCACGGACGACCGCGGCGGGTCCAGGATCGCGACCGGGGCGAGGTAGGCCGCCGTCTGCTGACCGGGCAGGAAGCGACCCGAGTCCGGCGATCCGCGGTACAACGGCACACCGCCGGCCCGGATCGCCTCGTCCACGACGTCACCGAGTTCCTTGGCCTTCGCGTCGTTGATCAACGGCCCGAAGTCCAGGACGGGCAGCTCGTCGTCGGGCGAAGTGACGGCGAGCGGGTGCCCGAAGGTGACCTCCTGGACCGCCGGCAGGTAGACCGACAGGAACTTGTCGAACAAAGACCGCTGCACGACGTACCGCGGGTAGGCGGTGCAGCGTTGCTTGCCGTAGTCGAACGCCTTGCGGATCTGCGTGCCGAGCATGTCCCAGGAGTCGGTCTCCCAGATGCCCCAGCAGTTCAGGCCTTCCTGCTCCAGCACATGCCGCCGGTTCGAGTCGACCAGCCGGGTCGCGATGGCGCTGCCGACATCACGACCGCCCACAAAGGACACACAGCCGAGGAACGACGACCCGACCAGCACCGGTGCCAGCTCGGCACCGCTGCCGCTGACCAACGTCAACGGCAGCCCTGAACGAACCGCCAGCGCCGTCGCCAGCGTCAGGCAGCTCACGCCACCGTCGGTCGGCGCCTTGGCGACGACCGCGTTGCCCGCCAACGCCTGCACGAGCATGGCGTGCATGAGCACGCTCATCGGGTAGTTCCACGAGGCGATGTTGCTGACCGGGCCGGACAACGGCTTGCGCCCGGCCAGCATCGAGTCGATCTCCTCGACGTACCAGCGGACACCCTCGATGCAGCGGTCGACGTCGGCCGTCGCGAGCCGCCACGGCTTGCCGATCTCCCACACCAGCAGCAACGACAGCAGGTCGCGGTGCTCGGTCAGTGCGTCCAATGCGGACGACACCCGGGCTTTCCTCTCCGCGAGAGGCACGTTGCCCCACTCGATGTGCTGGTCGACGGCCGCGACGACCGCCCGTCCCGCGACGTCGAAGTCGAGGAACGGCGGTCCCGCGATGGTGGAGCCGTCGACCGGGCTGGTGGCGGGCATCGGTTCGCCGGAACGACTCCACCCGCCGGCGAAGTGGTTGAGCAGCCGATCGTCGTGGAACGCTTCGGGTGCGACCTTCACACACTGCGAATACACGTCGTTCCAGGAAGTTCCGGGCTTGAGGATCAACGACATCGGAGCGCCCTCCCGAAGTGTTGCGCGATCAGCGGTTTTGCACGTGCTGCCAGCCGAAACGCCCCTTGATGCACAGGTTTCCGTGCGTGACAGTGCTCTCGTGCGGAGAAGTGACCTTCACGATCTCGTTGTCCTGCACGTGCAGGGTGAGGTTGCACCCGACACCGCAGAACGTGCAGATGGTCGTGGTCTGGGTTTGCGCGGTCTCGTCCCAGGTGCCGTCCTCGCGCTTGTCGTGCTCGCGCTTGAAGCTCAGCGCACCCGTCGGGCAGACCTCGATGCAGTTGCCGCAGTACACGCAAGCGCTGTCGGGCAACGGCGTGGAGAACTCGGTGGAGATCCGCGCGTCGAACCCGCGGCCCGCCACCGAGATGGCGAAGCTGTTCTGCCACTGGTCGCCGCACGCGTCGACGCACTTGTAGCACATGATGCACTTGCCGTAGTCGCGCACGTACAGCGGATTGTCCACAATGGTGGGTTGGAGCTTCGTTTCGGCGTCCGGACCGAAACGAGAGGGATCGGCGCCGCACGCCGACATCCACTCGTCCACGTGCGGCGTGGTGGACAGGTCCGTGGCGGACCCGAGAAGTTCCAGCACCAGCTTGCGGCTGTGTTGTGTGCGCTCGGAGTCGGTGCGCACGACCATGCCGGGCTCGACCTTGCGCGAGCACGACGGCACGAGCGTGCGCGATCCCTCGACCTCGACCATGCACACGCGGCAAGCGTTGGCAGGCTTCAAAGTGTCGCCGTAGCACAACGTCGGGATCGACTTCCCGGACGCCGTACAGGCGTCCAGAATCGTCGCACCTTCAGGCACGCGAACGCTTTCGCCGTCCAGCGTCATCTCGACCAAACGCTTCGGCAGGCCGATTTCCACGATCGTCATTTCGCCGCCTCCTCCGCGTAGCCGAGCCGATCGAGCGCTGATTCGATGGCGTTCCAGGCGGTCTGCCCCAGGCCGCAGATCGACGAGTCGCGCATGACCTGCCCGACTTCGCGCAGCAGCTGGAGATCCGCCGCGCTGGTGCTCAGCGGACGCTTGCCGACGAGCCGATGCATCGCTTCTTCCTGCCGGACAGTTCCAATTCGGCACGGCACGCACTGCCCGCACGACTCGTCGCGGAAGAACGCGGCGATCCTGAGCAGGAAGCTGCCCAGATCAGCGGTGTCGTCGAGCACCAGCACGACGCCGGAGCCGAGGGTCGTGCCGGCGGCGCGCGCGTCCTCCAGGGTGAGCGGCAGGTCGAGCTCGTCCGGGCGAACGAACCCGCCTGCCGCCCCGCCGAGCAGTACCGCTCGCAGCTCCCGGCCTGGCGGCACGCCACCCGCCAGATCGAGGAGTTCCCCGAGCGTGGTGCCGAACGGCACCTCGTACACGCCCGGACGACTCACATTTCCCGACAGGCAGAAGAGCTTTGGCCCGGTTGACCCGTCGGTGCCCATGCGGGTGTAGGCCTCGCAGCCCTCCGTGAGTATCACCGGCACGTTGACCAGCGTCTCCACGTTGTTGACGACGGTCGGCTTGCCGAACAGGCCCTTCTCCACCGGGAACGGCGGCTTCGAGCGCGGTTCCCCGCGGAAGCCCTCGATCGAGTTGAAGATCGCGGTTTCCTCACCGCAGATGTACGCGCCCGCGCCACGACGGATCTCGATGTCGAACGAGAAACCCTCGTGGCCCATGATGTTCTCGCCGAGGAAGTTCCGCTCGCGCGCCTTCGAGATCGCGTTGCGCAGCAGGTGCAACGCTCGCGGGTACTCGCCGCGCAGGTACAGGTAGCCGCGCGAACACCCGGCGGCGAACCCGGCGATCGTCATCGACTCGATCACCGCGAACGGGTCGCCTTCCATGAGCAGGCGGTCCTTGAACGTGCCGGGCTCGCTCTCGTCCGCGTTGCACACCAGGTAGTGCGGCCGTACCGGCTGTCCGGCGGTCGCGCTCCACTTGCGCCCGGTCGGGAACGCCGCCCCGCCGCGTCCCATCAGCTTGGCGTCGCTGACCTCGCGGATCACCCCGGCAGGCCCGAGCAGCAATGCTGTTCGGAGAGCGTGATAGCCGCCGGTGGCCCGGTAGTCGTCGAGCGACTCGGGATCGACGACGCCGACTCGTTTGAGCAGCCGCCGTCGGTGTCTTATGCTGGCCAGACCAGCAGCACCGGACAGGGCGCGTGGTCAACGACGAACCGGGTCGCCGGGCCGAGGCTGCGCGGACCGGCATGGCTGACG
>NZ_JBEXPJ010000132.1:0-25259 GCF_040611995.1 Lentzea sp. NPDC006480 | reverse complement strand
GCCACGTTCATGGACCGGATCCGGGGCGTCGAGAACATCCCGGAGACGGAGTGGCCCGCGATCGTCGGCGTTGGTGAGCAGGTCGCTGATCTCGCGGATGCGCAGGTCCCGGGCCTGGTCCGGCACGCGCCGGCCGCGCGCCGGTGCGAGCAGGGCGGTCAGTTCGTTGCGGAGCCTGTGGTGTGCCTGTGGTGTCAGCCAGTGGCGTTGCGTGGTCATGGCGAGGTGCCTCCGGGCGTAAGTGCCGTCAGGACGGTCTGGGGGGAGGTACCGCCCTGACGGCGGGGTGTCCGTGCGGATCGGGTTTGTCGGCCCGCGACCCGCGCGGACGGGGAGAGAGGTCAGTGGTGGCGGCGGCGCAGCATCGTCTCGACGTCGTGGGCATAGCCGGTGGCGACGCGCAGGAGGATGTCGCGCTGGACGCGGAGGAACTCGTTCTCCGTGCGCAGCCACTCGAGCTCGGTGCGCTCGTCGTCGGTCAGCGGCGTGTGTCCGGCTTTCACGGCGTCACCTCAGCGGGTCGAACTCGCGCAGGGCGGCAGGCTGTTTGCCGGTGGTGATCTGCTCGGCCAGCAGCCGCCCGGTGATCGGCCCGTGCGCCAGACCCCACATGCCGTGCCCGCCCGCGACGTAGACACCGGGGGTGCGAGTCGCGCCGATGAGCGCGCGCCCGTCCGGGGTCACCGGGCGCGGGCCCACCCAGACGTCGGTGCGGTCGTCCCAGCGCACGCCGTCGAGCAACGGCCGGACCGAGGCGATGATCGCGTCGACGCGCGCTTCGTCCAGTGGTGCGTCGGGGTCGCGGAACTCCATGGTGCCCGCGACGCGGAGGCCACCCTGGTACGGCGTGCACGCCACGCGCACCTCCGGCAGGTACACCGGGCCGTCGACCGGCTCCCGCACGGGCACGGTGAACGAGTACCCGCGCCCGGCCCGCACCGGCGTGCGCACACCGGACCGCGCCGCCAGGCGAGGCAGCCAGGCACCGGTGGCCACGACGGCGGCGTCGGCGGAGATCGCGTGGCCGTCCGCGGCCCGCACGACGACGCCGGCGTTGTCCGCGGCGATGCCGGCCACCTCGAACGAACGGATGGTGGCTCCTCGGGCGACGACCGCGCGGCCCAGTGCCCGCACGAACTCGCCGGGATCGACGAAGCGCTGCCCGTCGATGCGCACGCCGGCCGTGAGTGTGTTCGCCGCCAACGGGACCTGCTTCCGCAAGTCCGATGTGGACAGTTCGGCGTGCTCGACCGGCTGCCCCGCCGCGCCGAGCCTCCGCAGCTCCCGCACCAAGCCCTGAGCCTGCGCGGAGGAGGTGAAGGCGGCCGTGATCGGGGCGTCGGCGATGGGTGCCTCGACGCCGTTGGCCGTGAGCACGTCGTAGGCCTCGATGCTCTCCTCGTTGAGGGGCAGGTTCGCCTTGACCGCCCTGGTCCACGACGACCACCTGCAGTGGCCGGCGAACCGTGCCAGGAACGACCACAGCCCCAGGTCGGCGGTCAGCGGGATGTGCAGCGGCGCGGCCGGGCTGAGCAGCGACCGCAGGCCGTAGCGCAGCACCGCCGGTTCGTTCAGCGGAATCGCCAGTCCCGGCGCGATCCACCCCGCGTTGCCCCACGAGGCACCGGCCGCGACACCGGCCCGGTCGACCACCGTGACCTCGACGCCGCGCTCCTGCAGGAACCACGCGGTGGACAGCCCCACCACACCCGCCCCGACCACCACCGAGGAGCGTGGACCGCCATCGAGGCGTTCGACGCCGACCATTCCGGCCTCCTGTCATCGCTTGTCCTGATGCCAGGATGCGGCGGCCGCGACACCAACCTGGTGTCCGTTCCGCACAATTGAGGGGTCAGCGGTTGTCGGTTTCCGACACCGTGGCCGCGAGGTCGATCATCATCGCGACCCGCTTGCCCGCGTCGTCCAGGTCGAGGCTCGTCACTTCGCTCATCTTCCGCAGCCGGTTGCGCACCGTGTTGCCGTGCACGCCGAGCCGCTCACCGGCCGCGGCCAGATCTCCCTGCGTCTCCAGCCACGCCCGCAACGTCGCCACGAAGCCCGTGCCGTGCTCCGCGTCGTGCCTGCGCAGGTCCGCGACCGGGCCGCGGGCGGGCGTGCGGCCGACCCGTGCCGCGGTTCGCAGGCGCTGCAACAGGATCTCGTCCCACGACTCGTCGTAGGCGGGTGGCGCGGTGTCACCGGTTCGCGTCTCGTGCAGTGCCAGGCACTCGTCCGCCTCCTGCCGGGCCGCGGGCAGGTCCGCGGCCTCGGCGACGGAGCTGATGCCGGCCGACACGGCCACATTCGCGGGCAGGGCCGCCGTCAGCGCGGCCAGCCAGTCCCGTGCCGCGGCCACCCGTTCCCCCGGCAGGATCGTGTAGACGCCGGTGCCCGACAGCGCGCTGCGCCCCGGCCGCGACCAGCCGAACCCGGTCGTGGCCTGTTCGAACGCCAGCAGCACCGCCGCGTGCCGCTCGTCGCCCACGTGTGCGCGGACCGCGACCACCCTCGCCGGGCCCGGTGGCAACCCGAGCCGGCTGACCACCGTCGCCGCGTCCGCCGTGCCCTCCAGCAGGCGGAACACCAGCTCGGACTCGACCTGCCGCTCCAGATCGGCGCTCGCCCGCAACCGCAGCAGGTGCAACGCCACGGTCCGCGCGCCGTCGGTCAGCGCCGTGAGCCTGGCCCGTTCCAACGGGCCGGGGCACGCCACCCAGACCGCGCCCAGCAGCTCCCGGCCCACCCGGACCGCGACCACCGTCCGCCCGGTGAGGCCTCTCGCGGGTTCCCCGGCGACGAACAGCGGCTCGTCGGAGGCCAGCAGGTGCGCCCCCACTCCCGCCGCGTCGAAGTACTCCCGCACCCACGCGGGCACCTGCCGGCCCATGATGGTCTCCAGCCGGGCCGCGTCGACCTCCTGCTGTGGGCTCGAATAGGCCAGCACGCGCGACAGCGGGTCCTCGATGGTCACCGCGCCACCGGTGGCGTCGGCGAGGCTGTCCGCCAGGGCGAACAGGTCGGTGGGACCGCGCCCGGACTCGGTTTCCCGCCCCTCCAGCACCAGCCCGTAGACGACACCGGCCAGCTGGCTCCAGGACAACGCCGGATCGGCGAGCATCACGGCGACGCCCTCGGCCTCCCCCACGGCCACGGCGTCCGCCAAGAAGTCGTCGCCGCCCCGGACGAGCACGACGAGGGCACGCGCCGTCAGCGCCCCTCGCACCGCGTCGGCAACCGACTCGGCGCCGACGGCGAGGTACACGTCGCCGACCTCCGCGCGGTCGTCGGAGACGTCACGAAGCACCACACCGCGCAACTCAGCCGAGCGCGGCACCGGGCAGCAGCACAACCGAACCCCGTAGCCGCCCAGCACGTTGACCAGACGGTCCAGCCTCACCATGAACGAACTCCCTGTCCCCGTTGCCGCCACCGTAGACGGCGGGCACAACGGGGACAGGGAGCGACAACGACAGGCTCAGCCCACCCACACCACGCGGGCCGCACCGCCACCGCGCCGCTTCGGTTCGGCCACCGCGCGCCAGCGGCCGTCCTTCGCGCGTTCGACACCGGTGGCGGCGCCGATCTCGGCGTTCTGGCTGAACTTGTGGCCGATGGCCTGCAAACCCGGAGTGGTCGCAGCGGCGATGAACTCCGCCTCGGCCGGAGTGGTGTTCGTGGCCGAGTTGCGCTGTGAGGCGCGCGGAGCGGCCACGGCGTCGAGCAGGGACATGTCGCGGTCCAGGCGTGCGGTCAGGACCTGCAGGACCGTGGTGATGATCGTGGCGCCACCCGGTGAGCCGACGGCGAGCTTCACCTTGCCGTGGTCCAGCACGATGGTCGGAGCCATCGACGAACGCGGGCGCTTGCCGGGGCCGGGCAGGTTCGGGTGCGGGACGCCGGGGGTCGGCGCGACGAACTCGAAGTCGGTGAGCTCGTTGTTCAGCAGGAAACCGCGGCCGGGGACGACGATGCCGCTGCCACCCTCGGACTCGATGGTCAGGGTGTAGGCGACGACATTGCCCCAGCGGTCGGCGACCGTGAGGTGGGTGGTGCGTTCGGCGTCCTCGCGCAGCAGCGACGGACCGGCGGTGGCCTCGCACGCCTTGGGGCTGTTCGGGTCGGCGGCCGGCTGCGGCGCGGCCAGCACGGTGTCGGACTTGATCAGGCACGCGCGGGTGTCGGCGAACTTCTGCGAGAGCAGGCCGTCGGTCGGGACGCGGCTGAAGGCCGGGTCGCCGACCCAGCGCAGGCGGTCGGCGAACGAGAGCCGGCTCGCTTCGAGGAACCGGTGCAGGTACTGGACGTCCGAGACGTTCGCCAGGTCCGTCGACTCCAGGATGTTCAGCGCCTCGCCGACGGTCGTGCCGCCGGACGACGGGGCCGGCATGCCGTAGACGTCGAGGCCGCGGTAGCGCGTGTGCGTCGGCTCACGGCGTTCGACCTGGTAGCGGGCCAGGTCGGAGATCTCCATGGCGCCCTTGCGGACGTTGCGGGTCGAGCCGGGCGCGACCGGCGGGTGCTGGACGGCGTTGACGAGCTCACGGCCGACCTGCCCGCCGTAGAGGGAGGCGAGCTCGGTGCGGGCGAGCTCGCGGTAGGTGTCGGCGAGCTGCGGGTTGCGGAACGTGCTGCCGACCGCGGGCGGCTGGCCGCCGGGCAGGTAGAGGTCACGGGTCGAGGTGAAGTCGGCGAACCGCGCGGCGTTGTTGGCGATCTGCGTGTTGAACGTCTGGTCGACGACGAAACCGCGCCGTGCCAACGCTTCCGCGGGTGCCATGGCCTCGCGCAGGTTCAGCGAGCCCCACTTGCGCAGCGCCTGCTGCCAGGTCTTGGGCGTGCCGGGAACGCCGACCGACAGGCCGCTGGTCACCGCCTCGGCGAACGGCAGCGGCGTGCCGTTCTCGACGAAGAGCTGGTCGGTCGCGGAGCGCGGAGCCGTCTCGCGTCCGTCCAGAGTGGACACGCGCTGAGTGCGCGCGTCGTAGTAGACGAAGAAACCGCCTCCGCCGATGCCCGCGGAGAACGGGTCGGTCACGCCGAGCGCGGCGGCCGTGGCGACGGCGGCGTCGACGGCGTTGCCTCCTCTGCGGAGCACGTCGATGCCGATCTGGGACGCGTCGGGGTCGACGCTGGAGACGGCACCGCCCCAGCCGACCTGCTCGGGCACGCGTGGAGGTGTTTCCGCCGCACCTGCCTGAGCAGCAGCAGGGGCGACCAGTACGACGGAGAGCGTCAAGGCGGCGACCGTTCGCAACATGCGCACACTTCATACTCCCTTCACACCGCATGCAACCCTGCTTGAGGAAGGCATAAGGTGCGGGGGTGATCGATCTTGACCGGTTGCGAACGGATTTCGCGAACACTCCGCTCGACGAGGCCGACCGCGAGGACGCGCTGCATCTGCTGCTGCGCGACCGCCGCGAAGGCGACGCGGACCTGCTGCGCCACCTGCTGGCCGCCGAGACGGCCTCCCACCGCGAGGGCTGGGGCCTGAGCGAGACGATGGGCCTGGCCGCACTGCTGCTCGCCGAGTGCGGCCGAGAGGAGGACGTCTGGACGTTGTGGGAGGCCAAGAACGCCTCCTTCGACACGATGGCGGGCATCGACGGCTACCTGCTGTTCCCGGCGGGCATCGCGGGCACGACGGCGCACGTGATCGCGAGCGAGGACCACCCCGAGCGCGGCGACCTGATGACCTACATGAGCGAGTACCTGGAGTACGAGAAGCTCACCGACGAGGACATCCGCACGCACATCGCTCAGCTGCGTTCGTACTACGAGAGCTGAGCTTCGAAGCTGATCGGCGCGGGCGTGGTCTGGTGCAGGTCGAAGAGGACGACCTCGTTGCCTCCGCGCCGCAGCCACTGCGCCGGGCAGTAGAGGCGGTGCTGCGGGCCGATCTTCCAGTAGCGGCCGAGGTTGTTCCCGTTGACCCAGACCACGCCCTTGGTCCATTTCGAGACGTCGACATAGGTGTCACCGACAGTGGTCAGGTCGATCTCGGCGCGGAAGAACAGGCCCGGCCGCTTCGGATCGGTGACGCGGTGGCGCAGGCCGCGGACCCAGTCGTCTTTCATCGGCACCGGGAAGGTCTCCCAGCCGGTCAGCTGATCACCCAGCGTGACGGTTTCCAGGATGCCCTTGCGATCCACCAGCGCCTGGCCGAAGTTGGTGCGGCCCAGGCCTTCCACGGCGATGTCGAGCACAGCCGGGGCTGCGGCGACGGCAGGCAGGTCGAGCGGCAGGTTGTCGTTGGTGACGTTGAGCTCCGCCGCCACGGAGGGTGAGATCCAGGTGCGGGAGAAGCCGCCCTGGTAGTGACCGTCGACGAACACCGTGGCGTAGTCGTGCACCCAGCGGATGTCCAGCGAACCGCCCGTGTAGCCGGGGATTCGCTTGCGGTACACGATGTAACCCGAGTTCTGGCCGTGGGTCTCCATCGGCTGCGGGTGCTCGGACGCGATCGGCGCGGGCAGGTTGTCCCACAGCGACGCGAAGGCGATCGGGGTGACCGGTTTCGAGGTGACCGTGGGGATCGGGGCCGGGACGGCGGGCAGCGGGGCGGTCAGCGCGTTGCCGATGATCTCGCGGTATGCGTGGTAACGCGGAGTAGCCGTCCCTTGTTCGCCGATGGGCGCGCAGTAGTCGTAGGTGGTGATGTCCGGGGTGTATGAGCCCGACCAGTCGTCGGCGTTCGCGCCCGCCCAGAAACCGAAGTTCGTGCCGCCGTGCAGCATGTAGATGTTGAACGACTGGCCACGCGCCATGAACTCGCGCAGCTGCCGGGAGATGTCGAAGTCCCGGCCGGAGAAGTCCTCGTCGCCCCAGTGCGTGAGCCAGCCCGGATAGACCTCGCCCGCCATCACCGGGACCTTCGGGTACATCTCACGCGCCTGGTCGATGAAGCCGGTCTCGCCCGCGCTCAACGCGATCGCGCAGCCGTCGAGCGCGATCGCCGGGTCGGCCTGCAACTGCCAGATGCCGTCCTCGGTGTAGAACGGGCCGGTGACGCCGTTGTCGAGCCAGAGCCGCCGCAGTTCCTCCAGGTAGCCTCGGTCGGAGCCGTAGGAGGCGTACTCGTTCTCGATCTGCACCATGAGAATCGGGCCGCCATTGCCGATCATCAGCGGACGCACGATCCCGGCCAGCGCGGCGAAGTACCGGCTGACGGCCGCCATGAAGCGTTGGTCGTCCTTCGTGCGCAGCTTGATGTCCTTGTGCCGCAACAGGTATGCGGGCAGGCCGCCGAGGTCCCACTCGCCGCAGACGTACGGGCCGGGGCGCAGCAGCACCCACATGCCCTCGGACTGGCACAGGCGGATGAACGCCGCGACGTCACGCCGGTCGGTCGTGAAGTCGAAGACGCCTTCCTTCTCCTCCACGAAGTTCCACATGACGTACAGCGCGATGGTGTTCATGCCCATCGCCTTGGCCATGCGAACGCGGTGCCGCCAGTGCGGCCGCGGGATGCGTGCCGGATGCATCTCGCCGCTGCGGATCTGGAACGGCTCACCGTCGAGCAGGAACGCGCTGCCGTCCGGCGCGAACCCGAACCTCGCCCTGTCGTCCGGCATGAGGAACGGCGTCAGGGCGCTGAGCCTGAGGAAGCTTCGACGACGCATGCGCGTGACCGTAGGGACACGGCGAGTGACCGGACAACGCTTGGTCTAGCCCTACAGCACCTCGAGCGGATCGAGCTTGATGCGCACCAGCTCCTGCTCTTTCCGCGCGGTCCGCACGGCCTGCGCCTCGGCCAGCACGGCAGCGAGCTGACGCCCTTCGGAGCGCGCGACCCGGACCAGCGCCCGCTCCTTGGTCTCGTCGTCACCGAGCGGCACCGGCCCGAGGACCTCGCCGGTGGACGGCAGGTGCAGCTCGTCGAGCAGGGCGTTCACCGCGTCCGGCGTCCCGTCGACGGTCGCCATCCGCACCGCGGGCGGGAACCCGAGCTCGGTCCGCGCCGCCAGCTCGGTCGCGGCGTGCCACGCCGGATCCCACCGAACCAGCGCCTGCACCGGCGTCAACCCGGAGTCCGCGATCACGACCACCCGCCCGTTACCCGGCCGCACCAGCCCGGCGGCCGTCATCCACCGGCGCAGCGCCTCCTCCGACGCTCTCAGGTCGGCCCGCCCGAGCAACGCCCACCCGTCGAGCAACAGCACGGCCCCGTACCCGCCCTCGGCCACGGGTTCGGCCCCCGGCGTCGCCACCACCAACGCCGGCTTCCCGGGCACCTTGGTGAGCACCTCGTCCGCACCACTGGTCCGGACCGGATGCCCTGGGAACGCCCGCCCGAGCTCCTCGGCCGTGCGCCGGGCCCCGATGATCTGCCCGCGCAGCCTGCGCGATCCGCACGTCGGACACCGGAACGCGGCCTCCGTGGCCGCACACCACCGGCAGTACGCGGGCTTGGGCAGCCCGTCCTCGGTGCCGCCGGGCAACGCCAGCGGCCCCGCGCACCTCCGGCACCGCGCAGGCCCACGACACTCCCCGCACGCCAGCGCCGGCACATAGCCACGCCGCGGAACCTGGATGAGCACAGGGGAATCCGCCAGCGCGAACCTGGCCGCGTCGAACGCGATGGACGGCAACCGCGCGGTCCGGGCGGCCGGGTCCTTGACGTCCTGCCACTCGTTGTCGCCCACCGACACCACACGCGGCGCAACAGCTCTCAGGGTGTCGCGAGAGGCCACGATCTCGTGCGCCCAGCCCGTCTCGACCAGCAACTGCGCCTCGGCGGTCCGCGCGAACCCGCCGATCAGCAGCGCCGCCCCGGACATGTGCGCACGCTGCACCAGCACATCACGCACGTTGGGATACGGCGACCGCTGCTCGACGTGAAGGTCGTCGCCGTCGTCCCACACGACCAGCAGCCCGGGGTTCTCGACCGGAGCGAACGCGGTGGCGCGCGTGCCCACCACAACCCTGGCGATGCCCCTGCGGACCGCGAGCCATCGCTTGTAGCGCTCCGAAGGCCCCAGGTCGGCCGAGAGGGTGACCACGCCTTCTATGAGGCGGTCGCACGCCTCGGCGACGCGGGCGAGATCCCGGTGGTCCGGCACGACGATGACGACGCCCTTGCCGGTCGACGCCACGGCGGCCGCGGCCTCGGCCAGGCGCGCGGGCCAGTCCTCGGCCGGGAGCGCCTGCCAGACGGCGTGGGCGGGGCGGCCGGTGCGGAGGGCTTCGAGGTACTTGGGGCCGCGGGGGTAGCGGGCCCAGGCGTCGGCGGGCACCGGGGGCAGCGCGGACCGGTCGGGGTCGAGGGGCGGCTCGGCATCGGCGGGTGAAGCAGAGTGGGCAGGCGCACCGGAGTCTGCGGGCGAAGCGGAGTCTGCGGGCGAACCGGGGTCTGCGGGCGAAGCGGCATCGCCAGATGCAGCGGAGTCCGCCGCCGAGCCGGAGTCGACAGGCGAACCAGGGCCAGCGGGCAAACCGGCATCGCCAGATGCAGCGGAGTCCGCCGCCGAGCCGGAGTCGACGGGCGGGCCGGAATCCGCAGGTGAAGCAGCAGAGTCCGCGGCCATGCCGGAGTCCGCAGGCATGCCGGAGTCCGCAGGCGATTCCGGGTCTGCGGGCGATTCCGGGTCCGCGGGCGAAGCGATGTCGGCAGGCGCGCTGGGGTCCTCAGGCGAACCGGAGTCGATGGGCAAGCCGGAATCTGCGGATGAACTGGCGTCTGCCGGCGAGACAGCAACGGCGGGCGCGGTGGGGTCCGCGGACGAGCTGGAAGCCGGTGAGGCCAGAGGCACCGAGTACAGGTGCCGCGTGGGAGCTGCGGCGGCGGGCTGTGCGGCGGCAGGGGTGGGCGAGGCGGCGGCAGGCGGGGCGGTCACCCAGGCCGGGACCTGGGGTAGCGGGGCCGGCGTGCCTGAAGCGGCTGCCTCGGCGCGGGCGTGGCGGGGTGGGATCGCGAGCCTCAAGACGTCGATCATGCCGCCCGCGTACCTGTCGGCGACGGCCCGGGCCAGGGCGGCGATCTCCGGTGAGAGCACCGGTTCGGGTGACACGACCTTTTCGATGAAGGCGAGCTTCTTCTCGTAGTCGGAGGTGGCGACTCGTTCCAGGAGGTAGCCGTCGACCAGCTGGCCGGCGAAGCGGACGCGGACGCGGCAGCCCGGGACGGCCGTGGTGTCCAGTTCGGACGGAACGGCGTAGTCGAAGGGGCGGTCCAGGTGGGCCAGGGGCACGTCCACGACGATGCGGGCGACCGGCAGCTCGGCCGCGGGGACCCGTTCGCCCCGTCTTGCCCCGGTCTTCGCGCTCATGCTCTTGGTCTATCAGACAGCCCCGACAGTCACGCGCTGTGCCTCGCCGAAGAGGGGTCAGCCGGAGATCGACTCGTGGCCGTTCTCGATGTGACCGCAGAGGCGGCGGCGGAACGCGGGCTCCTCCTCCACCGTCACGGTCAGGTCGTACCAACCCGAGTTCATCACGGTCAGCCACGGGATCACGTGCCGGTGGCCTGGGCGTACGACGTAGCGGCGGCGGCCCAGCACGAAGGTCAGGCGGGAGGAGCCGGTGTTCTCGAAGGTCAGCGTCAAAACACGGCTGTAGCCGCGCACCGACGACGACACGCGCGCACGGTCTGACGAAGCGCCAACGAACTCGCGGCGGAAGCCGTTCGGGCCGAGCAGCACGAGGTCGTGGTCGCCGGCCACCTCAAGAGAAGCCGAAGAGGCGACGTCGAAGTGCTGCGGCACGGCGAACTGGCCCGAGTACGGGTACAGCGCGAAATGCACAGAACAAGCCCCGGAGTTGGTCATCTCGAGAGAAGAGCCGCGCAACGACGCGTCGGGCTGGTACGGCAGGGCGCGCGCACGGCGGCGGCCGGCCTCCTGCTCGGGCATCTTCTGCGACGACGGTGGTGCGGGACGCCAGCGCGGGGTGGCGGGCGGGACGGCGGCGGGTTCGCCCACCTCGGGCCACGTGCGGCGGCGGTCGAAGTCGAAGGTCGAGGTCAGGTCGCCGGTGACGGTCCGGCGCCACGCGGAGATCTCCTCGGAGCGCACGCCGGTCCACTTCTCCAGGAACTGGGTCATCGACGTGTGGTCGAACACCTGCGAGCACACGTACCCGCCTACAGACCACGGCGAGACGACCGTCATCGGCACGCGCGCGCCGAGCCCCAACGGCCGGTCGCCCACGTACTCGTCGACGACCGACAACGGCGGACGCGGCGGCGGCATGTGGTCGTAGAAGCCGTCGTTCTCGTCGTAGGTGATGAACAGGACCGTGGACTCCCACACGTCCTGGTTCGAGGCCAACGCGTCCAAAACCTGGTAGGTGATCGAGGCCGAGGCCGCGGGTGAGGACGCGCCGGGGTGCTCGGAGTCCACAGAGGACGGAACCAGGTACGACACAGCAGGCAGACGACCGGAAGCGACGTCGGCGCGGAAAGCCTCACCCAGGCCACCAGGCTTCACCCGCTGCAATCCGCGCGAGTACAAGGACTTCTCCGCCGCCGTCAGCCGGGACAGGTCGATGGAACCGATCAAAGCGGGGTCGCCGGTGCCGTACAGCTTGTCGAGGGACTTGAACCCGGCCGGCAGCACCTTGCGCGCGATCTCCTTGAACCGCACGAAGAACTCCAGGTTGTTGTCCTGGAAGTTGTCCCACTCCTGGTACACCCGCCACGACTGCCCGGCCGCCTCAAGGCGTTCGGGGTAGGTCTTCCACGAGTACCCGGCGTGGTTGTCCTCGTTGTAGGCCGCGTTACCGGTCGCACGACCGCCGGAGGGCTCAAAACCGGTGTACCCGGACACCCAGTAGTTGCGGTTCGGCGAGGTCGACGAGGGCACCGAGCAGTGGTACGCGTCGCACAGCGTGAACGTGTCGGCCAGCTCGTAGTGGAACGGGATGTCCTGCCGCGTGTAGAACGCCATCGTCGCCGCGGTCTTCGCCGGCACCCAGTTGTCGTGCCAGCCGCCGCGCAACGCCGTGTGCCCGCCGTTCCAGCTGTGGTCCAGGTCGCCGATGTACTGGATGTCCCGGCCGGAAGCCGCCTCGCGCACCGGGAACGGCAGCACGCCCGACTGGTTGAAAACACCACGAAGAGCGTTCCGGTCCGAGAAGCCGCGCACGCCGCGAAGAGTCCCGTAGTAGTGGTCGAACGAACGGTTCTCCTGCATCAACAGCACGACGTGCTTGATCGCGCGCAACCCTCCCGCACGCGGCTCGCGAGCCAGCGCGGCGTACACCGACGGCGGCAGCAGCGTGCCCGCACCAGCAGCAGCGACGGCAGCCATGAACCCACGGCGAGAGAGCGACATGGATGCAGTTTCTAGTCTCAGCACGTGACGCGGAACCGACCCACGTATGAACAAAGGCCCCGGAAGCACCGGGGCCTTGTTCACACTCACAGTCAGGCAGCGGCGATCGCGGCCGCCACACTCGCCTGAGCGTTCAGCAACCCCTTGCCGCACTGCGCGGCAGCGGGCAGCACCTTTGCCTTCAGGTGCAACAACACCTGCGCGGGCGTGAGCAGCGCCTTGCCGTGCTGCACCCGTGCGTGCTGCATCAGCGCCACGACACCGGAGACGTGCGGAGTGGCCATCGAAGTGCCCTGGTAGTCCTTGTAGATCGACCCGGCCGGCACCGTCGCACCGGCGTTCATGGTCGAAAGCACCCCGTTGGCCACCACAGGTGACGTCTCACCACCCGGCGCGCAGATCTCGACCGAGGCGCCGAAGTTCGAGTACGAGGCGCGGTTGGCCTGCCGGTCGGTGGCACCCACGGTGATCACGCCGGCGCAGTTCGCCGGAGTGGTGCCGGCGGCGTTCGCGGCATCGTTGCCGGCCGCGACGACAACGGTCGCCCCGTGCACGTTGCGTGCCGTGTTGATCGCGTTCTGCAACGTGGCCGGGCAGGCCGCCGACGGGCCGCCGAGCGACAGGCTCAGCGTCTTGGCCGGGTTCGGGTTCGCCGGAACGCCCGCGACAGCACCACCGGCCGCCCACACGATGCCCGCCGCGATGTCCGCCAGAGTGCCGCCGCACGTGCCGAGGACACGCACCGGCACGACCTTCGCCAACGGCGCGACACCCGTGCCACCGGTCGCGTTGTTGCGCAACGCGGCCACGGTGCCCGCGACGTGCAGCCCGTGCCAGCTCGACGGCCGCGCGGCCGAACCCGGACCGCACTGCCCGGCCAGCCGCCAGTCGCCCTGGTCCATCGGGTTCGCGTCCCGCCCGTTGCCGTCCTTGGCGTACCCCGCGTTGCTGATGAAGTCGTAGCCACCGACGTAGTTCGCGGTCATGTCCGGGTGCGGCGTCCGGCCGGTGTCGATCACCGCGACCCGCTGTCCCAGCCCGGACGGTCCCTGGTCCCACGCGGGTGACAACCCGATGCCGCCCACCGCCTCCCAGTAGTGCCACTGCTGCGGCCACAACGGGTCGTTCGGCACGGCCGTGGCTTCCAGCACCATGTTCGGCTCGGCGTACTCGACGTCACCGCGCGCCATCAGCACCCGGATCGACTCCGCGGCATCCCGCGACGCCAGCACCTCCGCACCGTCCGTGGCCTCGGCAACGGCCCGTGTGCGCGATTTCTCCAACGCGTCCCCTCGCGACGCGCCCTCGCGGAACTTGACGATGATCTCCTGCTCTGGCTCCTCGTCCTGGGCCACCGCGGTCAGCGGCGTCACCGTCAGCGCCATCACGGCGCCGATCAGGGCTGCGATGCCGGCTCTCATGTTCTCCCCTTCCAACGAACTGGACGGCGTGAAGGAGAAACCGGCGCGGTTGTGGCACGGATGCGGCCGCCACAACAGATCCACAACAGGACCCGTGTACCCACGTGCACAACAACTTCGAGGGGGCCGACATGCTTCAGCTCGTCGTCGCAGCAGCACTCGCCGTGTCAGGAACCGCCGCCGCACCAGATCCCGCGACGACGGCGCGGGTCGAGGCCGGCAGGCTCGTCATCACCGGGGCGCCCGCGCGCGCCAGCCAGATCCACGTCTCCGGCACGACCATCAGCGATGCCGGCACGATGCGGGCGGGCACCGGGTGCACGCGCCTGTCGGCCTCACGGGTCCAGTGCGCGCAGGCCGAGAAGATCGTCATCTACCTGGGCGACCGCAACGACACGGTCCTCTACGACAGCGCGGTGCCGACCGAACAGCACGGCGGCGACGGCAACGACTCGCTGCACGGCGGCACAGGCGCCGACACTCTCGAAGGTGGCGACGGCGACGACACCATGAGCGGCGGCAACGGCCCGGACAAGCTCTACGGCGGCGATGGCGACGACGTGCTCGACGAGCCGTCCACCGACGCGGGCGGCAACTTCCTGCAGGGCGGCTACGGCAACGACAAGATCGACGGCGCCAAGACCAACATGCGCGACAGCGCGGACTTCAGCGACCACACCGAGGGCATGACGATCGACCTGGCCGCAGGCACGGCGTCACGGCCGGGCGAGCTCGACGAGCTCAAGAACGTGCAGGACGTTAACGGCACCCAAGGCGACGACACGTTGTCCGGCAACGCCTGGCCCAACCGAATGGCCGGGCTCGGCGGCACCGACACCTGCACGCCGGGTCCCTTCGACCAGTGCCTGCCGTGACCCATGTATCAGAGCCACCCGTGAGAACTCCGCTGATGCGTGGAGCCATTAGACGTCCGCCTGCTCGGGCCCCTCGAAGTCACCGGGCCAGGCGGCGTGCTGCGCCTCGCCGGCACGCGCCAGCGCTCCCTCCTGGCGCTGCTGGCGTTGCGCGCACCCTCGGTGCTCCCCGCAACGCACCTGATCGACGCGTTGTGGGGCACCGAGCCTCCACCAACAGCCCTGCGCACCCTCCACAGCCACATCGCGCGCGTTCGCAGCGCACTGTCCGCCATCGGCCTGACGGACGTCCTCGTCACCACCACCGCCGGATACGCACTCCGCATCGACCCATCGCACGTCGACGCCACACGCTTCGAGCGCGCGCCCTCACCCCGTGCGGCACTGGCGTTGTGGCGCGGCGACCCCCTGACCGACTGCGAAGTCTTCGAATGGGCGTCCGCGGAGATCACCCGCCTGCACGAAGCCCGCCTCGCCGCCGAGGAAGCCCTGGCACAGCAGGAGATCAGCCGAGGCGCCTGCGGAACGGCGGCAGCGTCGCTCGAACGGCTCGTCGTCAGCCACCCGCTCAGAGAACGCTTCTGGGAACTACTCGCCGACGCACAACTACGTGGCGGCCGACGCGCAGACGCACTGAGCACGGTCCGCCGAGCCCGCAACGTCCTGGTGGAAGAGCTCGGCGTCGACCCCGGCCCAGGCCTGCGGGCCATCGAGGCCGAAGCGCTGGCGTGCCCGCCTCCGGACGCCAAGACGGGCCTCGTCGGACGGCAGCGCGAAACCCTGGACGTCATGCGGCTGCTGGAGAAGACCCGGCTCGTCACCCTCACCGGACCCGCGGGCTGCGGCAAGTCCCGCCTCGCCCAGCACGTGAGCCCACTGTCCACAGTGGCCGACCTGACGTCCGCCGCGAACGTCGAGGACGCCGTCGCCGCGGCGTTCGGCATCACCTCCCGCGAACTCGGCTCGCTCGGCAACACCTTGGTACTGCTGGACAACTGCGAACGCCTCACGGCGAACTGCGCGGCATTCGCCGAACAACACCCACGGCTCCGCGTCCTCGCCACCAGCCGCGAACCTCTCAACGTGCCAGGCGAAACCGTCTACCCGATCCCTCCCCTGGCCGTTCCCGACCCCGACATCCCGCGCTCCCTCACCGAGCTCGCCGCCTACGACGCCGTGCGACTGTTCCTGGACCGCGCCGCCCACACGTACACCGACGCCGACGCCCCCGCGATCGCCCAGCTCTGCGCCGCTCTGGACGGCCTGCCGCTGGCCATCGAACTGGCCGCGGCCCGCACTTCCGTCCTGACCCCGGCCCAGATCGTGCGCCGCCTGCGCGACCGCTTCGGCCTGCTCGGCCCGCTGCGAGCCGCCATCGCGTGGAGCCACGACCTGCTGACGTCCTCGGAACGCACGCTGTTCGCCGACCTCGCGGTGTGCGCGGGCGGCTTCCCGGCGGACCTGGTCGAAGCCTTGGCCAGCACGCTCGACGCGCTGACCGGCCTGGTCTCCAAGTCGCTGGTCCGGGTGTCCCGCGTCGCCGGCGAAACCCGTTTCTCCATGCTGGAAACCGTCCACGCCTTCGCCCTCGAACAACCCACCCGGGCCCACGCCCGCGCCGCCGACTTCTTCCTGCAGCTGGCCGAACGAGCCGAAGCCGACCCGACCGGCACACTGCTCAGCGAACTGCGCGTAGAACACGCCAACCTCCAGCGCACCATGGACTTCTTCACGCAGGCCGGCGACACCGGCAAGATCCTCCGCCTGGTGGTCGCCCTGAACCGCTACTGGCACCGCACCGGCGACTACGCCGAGGGCCGCCGGTGGCTCGCCATCGCCCTGCGCGGCTCAGGCCCGTTGCGCGGCAAGGCTTTGGCCTCGGCAGCCGCCCTGGCACTGCTCGAATGCGACTACCGCGAGGCCGTCCGCTACGCCGGCGACGGACTGGAAGCCGACCCGTCCCAAGCCGGTCGCCTGCACCGCCTGCTGGGCTCCGTCGCCCGCGAACGCGGCCACTACGAAGCCGCCCTGCACCACTACCAGGAAGCCGCCCGCGCCTCGGAGACCCCGGTGAACGCCGCCTACGCCCGCCAGCTGGCCGGCGCCACCTCCTGGCTCGCAGGCGACTTCGACGTGGCCGAGGCTGACCTTCAAGCATCACTGAAATCACTGCGTGAACTCGGCGACAGGCGCGGCGCGACCTCCTCGCTCGCCTACCTGGGCGCCGTCGCGTGGCACCGGGGCGACGCAGCTCAAGCCCGCCGGCTCCTCGACGAGGCTCTGGACACGTTCGGCGAGCTGGAGTTCAAGGAGGGCATCGCCTGGGCCCTCAACCTGCTCGGCGTCGTCGAACAGGGCACCGGCAACTCCGCCACCGCCCATGCCCTCCTGGAACGCAGCCTCACCCTGCACCGCGAGCTGGGCGACCGCTGGCGCCAGGCGAGCGTCCTGGAAGCTCTCGCCCGGTCGGACGGGCGAGGTTGCGCCGAACTCCTGTCGGAAGCGGCGGCCATCCGCGCCGAGATCGGAGCACCGATCCCCGCGGTGGAACGACAGCTGGCCCTGAGGTGATCTTCATTACCCGCCGGTAACCGTGAGCAGGTCTTCTCGCGAACGGCGGGTACGAGGCAGGCATTCGGATCATTGCCGTCTCGTATATCGGATCCCTACTCTGCGCGTCGACATCCCTGCTGAGCACCAGGAAGTACCGCATGCGCGCGTCGTTGAAACGACTGCTCATCCCCGCCCTCACCGCCGCGGTGATCGTTCCCGCCGGGATCGTGATCTACGAGCAGTCCGAACCCGAAACCGCGCACGCCACCGTGCCGCGACTGGCCGCCTCCGTCTCCCCGCCCGCGGGCACCAGCGCCACCGCGGCCGCCGTGACCAGCCCGACCGGCACCACCGCGGCCGAGGGCGCGCGCATCGCCAAGTTCGACCCCGCCACCCGCACGGCCGTGGTGCAGAGCCAGAACGCCGTCAGCAAGGGCGACGTGATCGCGAGCCCGCCGGTCGACGGCGCACCGAAGGGCGTGCTGGTCAAGGTCGCCGATACGAAGCCCGCCGCCGACGGCGTGGAGGTGCGGACCGAACCGGCCACCGTGGCCGACGTCCTGGGCGACGCGGAGATCGACAGCACGCTCCCCGTGGCACCCAAGGACATCGCCGCCGTCCCGCTGACACCCGGCGTCCAGCTCTCCGTGAAGGGTCCGGGCGAGCTGACACCGTCCCGCCAGGACAGCCACGCCCTGGCGTCCGTGCGGATGGACCTCGACGTGCCGCTGCCGTCCGCGAAGCTCAAGGCCTGGGTGGAACTGCAGCCCGAAGTGATCTTCAGCTACCACCGCGACCACGCCTTGGACCTGGAACCGGCGAAGGCCTCGGTCGGCCTGGCGGGCGCCTACGACTACGGCTGGCGAATCGAGGGCGCGCTCGACGCCCGCTACGACACGGGCAGGCAGCCGCTGCGCCTCCCGTTCGCCGAGCTCAACACGACCACGACGTTCTGGGTCGGCCCCGTCCCGATCGTGGTCTCGGCGAAGCTGAACTACTTCTTCCAGCTCACGGCCGACGGAAAGATCACCATCGAGACCGAGCAGCGCACGACCGGGCAGCTCGTCATCGGTGCCGAGTACGCCAAGGTCACCGGCTGGCAGCCGATCGCGCCGGCGGATCCCGTGACCAGGTCCCAGCCCGCGAAGGTCACCGGCGCCGCGAACGCCAAAGCCGTGGTCGGCGCCAACGCCGAGGTGTTCCTCTACGACACGGTGGGTGTGACCGCTCAGTTCGCACCGCATGTGCGGGCTTCCGCGAGCCAGTCCGAGTGGGCCCTGCACCTCGGCTTCGAGCTCACCGGTTCCCTCGACGCCCGGCTGCGGATCTTCGGCATGACGGCGCGGCTCGACTTCCCGGCACTGCGCAAGGAGTGGCGAGTGGCCGGCACCCCGGTGACCACGACGTCGGCCCCGGCACCGAGCTCGTCCTCACCGGCGCCCAGCTCACCGGCGCCGAGCAGTTCAGCCGCCCGGCGATGAGAAAACGGCCCGCTTCCCCGAGGGGAGGCGGGCCGTTTCAGCGTGAAGATCAGGCCCCGGCGGCGTTGCGCAGGGCCTCGGCGCGGTCGGTCGACTCCCACGGCAGGTCGACGTCGGTGCGGCCGAAGTGGCCGTACGCGGCGGTCGGGGCGTAGATCGGGCGCAGCAGGTCGAGGTCGCGGATGATCGCGGCGGGCCGGAGGTCGAACACCTCGGTGATGGCCTGCTGGATCTTCTGCGGGTCGACGGTCTCGGTGCCGAACGTCTCGACGAACAGGCCCACGGGCGCGGCCTTGCCGATCGCGTAGGCGACCTGGACCTCGACGCGGGTGGCGAGGCCTGCCGCGACGGTGTTCTTGGCGACCCAGCGCATCGCGTAGGCAGCCGAGCGGTCGACCTTCGACGGGTCCTTGCCGGAGAACGCGCCGCCACCGTGACGGGCCATGCCGCCGTAGGTGTCGACGATGATCTTGCGGCCGGTCAGGCCGGCGTCACCCATCGGGCCACCGATGACGAAGCGGCCGGTCGGGTTGGTGAGCAGGCGGACATCGGTCGTGTCGAGGCCCAGCGCGTCGATCTCGGGCGCGACGACGTGCGTGCGGAGGTCGACGCCGAGGAGCTTCTCGAGGTCGATGCCGTCGGCGTGCTGCGTCGAGATGACGACCGTGTCCAACCGAACCGGCTGGTCGCCCGCGTACTCGATGGTGACCTGGGTCTTGCCGTCCGGGCGCAGGTACGGGACGGTGCCGTCCTTGCGGACCGCGGTCAGGCGGCGCGAGAGGCGGTGCGCGAGGGCGATCGGCAGCGGCATGAGCTCGGGCGTGTCGGTGCACGCGTAGCCGAACATCAGGCCCTGGTCGCCGGCGCCCTGCTTGTCGATCTCGTCCGCAGCGCCCTCGACGCGGTTCTCGAACGCGGTGTCGACGCCCTGGGCGATGTCCGGGGACTGCGCGCCGATGGCGACGTTGACGCCGCACGAGTGGCCGTCGAAGCCCTTCGCGGACGAGTCGTAGCCGATCTCCAGGATCTTCTCGCGGACGATCGTGGGGATGTCGGCGTAGGCCTCGGTGGTGACCTCACCCGCGACGTGGACCTGCCCCGTGGTGACCAGCGTCTCGACCGCGACGCGGGACCGGGGGTCCTTCGCCAGCAGCGCGTCGAGGATCGAGTCGCTGATCGCGTCGCAGATCTTGTCCGGGTGTCCCTCGGTCACCGACTCACTGGTGAACAGCCTGCTGCTGTGCTGGCTCACGGACACTCCTTATTCGCTGTCATGACGTCCCGAAAAGCTTACTGAGAATCGGTGCAACGAGCGGTAACTGCGTCCCACACCACGGACGCCAGTTGCGCTTTCGACCCATGTGGTATAGGCGTTTCGGCACCATCGGCCGAGAGCAGCCAGCCGGCGTTGTCGTCCTGCTCGAACGCCTTGCCGTCGCCGACCGCGTTCACCACGAGCAGATCGCAGCCCTTGCGCTGGAGCTTGGCCCGGCCGTAGTCGAGCACCGAGGTCGTGTCGTCGCCCGTCTCCGCGGCGAACCCGACGATCAGCTGGCCCTCCCGACGTGCGGAAACGAGTTCCACGAGGATGTCGGGGTTCTTGGTCAGGGTGATCGGGTCGGGATCGGCGGAAGTCTTCTTGATCTTGTGGCCGGTCAGCGACGCCGGACGGAAGTCGGCCACCGCGGCGGCCATCACGATCACGTCCGCGTCGGCCGCGACCTTGTGCATGGCCTCGCGCAGCTCCACCGCCGAGCCGACCCGGACCAGGTCCACTCCGGCGGGAGTCGCGAGGTCGGCTGTGTTGCCCGCGACCAGCGTCACCCTGGCGCCGCGCTGGGCCGCGACCCTGGCGAGCGCATAGCCCTGCTTGCCGGACGAGCGGTTGCCGATGAACCGGACCGGGTCGAGGGGTTCGCGCGTACCGCCGGCGGAGATCGCGACGTGCACGCCTTCCAGTGTCCGCTCCAGCGCGGCGGGGCGCACCAGCAGCAACCGGGCCAGCTCGACGATCTCGGCGGGGTCGGACAGGCGGCCCTTGCCGGTGTCCTTGCCGGTCAGACGGCCACTCGCGGGCTCGGCGACGATGACACCGCGGCTGCGCAGCAGCGCCACGTTGTGCTGGGTGGCCGGGTGCTCCCACATCTCGGTGTGCATCGCCGGGATCAGCAGAACGGGACAGCGCGCGGTCAGCAGGGTGTTCGTCAGGAGATCGTCCGCGAGGCCGTGCGCGGCCTTCGCGATGATGTTCGCCGTCGCCGGGGCCACCACGACGAGGTCGGCGTTCTGCCCGAGCTTGACGTGCGGGACCTCGTGCACGTCGTCGAACGGGTCGGCGGTCACGACCTGGCCGGACAGCGCCTCGAACGTGGCGGCTCCCACGAACTTGAGCGCGCCCTCGGTGGGGACGACCCGCACGGAGTGGCCGGATTCGGTCAGCCGGCGCAAAACCTCACAGGCCTTGTACGCGGCGATGCCCCCGCCAACCCCAAGGATGATCTTGGGGCGAACAGGGGCATCAGCGTCAGAGGACGCCGTCACTCGCCCTCGGTGTGCTCAAGGAGACCCGCGTGGATCTCGCGAAGAGCAATCGAGAGGGGCTTCTCACGCGGGCCCGGCTCAACGAGCGGGCCGACGTACTCGAGCAGGCCCTCGCCGAGCTGCGCGTAGTAGTCGTTGATCTGGCGGGCACGCTTCGCTGCGTAGATCACCAACGCGTACTTCGAGCTCACCTGCTCAAGCAGGTCGTCGATCGGCGGGTTGGTGATGCCCTCCGGGGAACCGGTCAGGTGACCGAGCTCGGTGTGGGTGATCACTCGTCAATCTCCTGAAATTCGTGGTCCGACCATCAAGGATAGCAACTCGGCTGCGGCCGCCTGCACATCGGCGTTCACGACGACCTCGTCGAACTCCTTCTCGGCCGCCAGCTCCTCGCGGGCGATGGCGAGGCGGCGCTCGACGACCTCCGAGTGCTCGGTGCCCCGGCCGGTCAGCCGGTCCACCAGGTGTTCCCACGACGGGGGCGCCAGCATGACGAGCTGGGCGTCCGGCATTGCCACGCGGACCTGCCGCGCTCCCTGCAGTTCGATCTCAAGGAGTGCGGGTTGACCTGCGGAAAGTGCTTCCTCGACTGGCTTGCGGGGAGTTCCGTAGCAGTTGCCGGCGAACTCCGCGTGTTCGAGGAACTCACCGGCGTCGATCATCTGCTGGAACTTCTCGCGGTCGACGAAGTGGTAGTGCACTCCGTCGACCTCGCCCGGCCTCGGCTTCCTGGTGGTCGCCGAGACGGAGAAGTAGATCTCGGGTTGCTGCCTGCGCAGCTCCGCCAGAACGCTGGATTTACCGACGCCCGACGGCCCGGACAAGACGGTGAGGCGGGAACGGACAACGCCCGTTCCCGCCTCGGTGCCAATCACTCTCCGCTGAACTCGGAGAGCAGGGCCTTGCGCTGGCGGTCACCAAGACCGCGCAGGCGACGGCTGGGAGCGATCTCGAGGCGCTCCATGATCTGCTGCGCGCGAACCTTGCCGACGCCCGGGAGGGCCTCGAGCAGCGCGGACACCTTCATCTTGCCCAGGACCTCGTCGCTCTCGGCGGCCTTGAGCACGTCCGTCAGGGTCGTGCCGCCGCGCTTGAGGCGCTCCTTGAGCTCAGCCCGAGCGCGACGAGCGGCAGCAGCCTTCTCCAGCGCTGCGGCTCGCTGCTCCTCGGTAAGCTGGGGAAGAGCCACGATTTCCTCCGTGGTGTGGATTCTTTTCGGATCGGTGCCGCGACCGTACAAGCCGCAATTGCCTGGGGACAACGTGACCCAGTCAGGTAAATCTTCAGCGGCCTTGAGTGATGCGGCGGGTGGTAGTAGTACCAACACCCTCCGGCGGCCTGATCACTGCCTCCGGCAACTCGTCGCCCACGTTACGTGTGCTATGAGGCCGGTGACCAGCGGGGCAGCCGGTGGCGTGGACCCTACCAACACATGTTTCCCCAGGTGAGCGCACCACACCCGGAAAAGTTGTGGCGCGCCCCTCCTCAGAGGCTCTCCTGGACCCTCCGCACCGCGCTGACCAGCGACGACACGTCCGGACCGTGCCGCAGAACATCTCGTGAAGAAGTCGGAAAGACGTTGCGCATGTCGGGTCCGAAGAGCCGTTTTAGATCAGCCACGGAGCCGCCCTGAGCGCCGAAACCGGGCGCCAGGATGGGTCCGTTGAACCCGGAGAGGTCCACATCCGTTTCCCCGATCGTGGCACCCACGACGAGCCCTACATCGCCGCACGGAGAAATGCCGGAATTCCGAGCGGTGGCGAAATCGATGATCGTCTGCGCCACGGTTCGCCCGTCCGGAGCAACCGACCGCTGCACCTCGGCACCCTCCGGATTGGACGTCAGCGCCAGCACGAAGACACCCCGGCCGTTCGCACGGGCGGTGTCCAGCGCGGGCTGCAGCGACCCGAAGCCGAGGAACGGCGACAGCGTCACCGCGTCCCCTGCCAGCGGCGAGTCGCCCAGGTACGCCTCGGCGTAGGCCGCCATCGTCGAGCCGATGTCGCCGCGCTTGGCGTCCACCAGCACCAGCGTGCCGGAGTCGCGCAGCTCGGAGATCACCCGTTCGAGCACGGCGACGCCCCGCGACCCGCAGGCCTCGAAGAACGCCGCCTGCGGCTTCACCATCGACACCCGGCCGCCGAACGCCTCCACGGCCGTCAGCGCGAACCGTTCGAGCCCCTCAGCGGTCCGGGAGAGGCCCCAGGCGTCCAGCAGGGACGGATGCGGGTCGATCCCCACGCACAGAGGCCCATGCGCCTCAACGGCTTTCGTGAGCCGTTCGCCAAAAGTCACGAGCCCTCCCTCAGAGCGGCCTGGAGCGCCTGCAGCGGCTGGACCCCGATGTCACCCTGGATGAGCGCCTCGATGCCGTGCACGGCCGCGGCAGCGCCCTGGATCGTGGTGACACAAGGGATGTCCTTCGCCACGGCGGCGGTGCGGATCTCGTAGCCGTCGATGCGCGGGCCGCTGTTGCCGTACGGCGTGTTGAAGATCATGTCGATCTCGCCGGCCAGGATCATGTCGACGACGTTGCCCTCGCCCTCGAAGTGCTTGCGCACCTCGGTGCAGGCAATCCCGTTGCGCTTCAACACCTCTGCCGTGCCCGAGGTCGCCAGGATCTGGAACCCGAGGTCCGCGAGGCGCTTGACCGGGAAGATCATCGCGCGCTTGTCGCGGTTCGCGAACGACACGAACACCTTGCCGGACGTCGGCAGCGAGCCGTAGGACGCCGTCTGCGACTTCGCGAACGCCTTGCCGAAAGACGAGTCGATGCCCATGACCTCGCCGGTGGACTTCATCTCCGGGCCCAGCAACGAGTCCACGCCGTGGCCCTCGGGCGTGCGGAAGCGGTGGAACTGCATCACGGCTTCCTTGACCGCGACCGGCGCGTGCTCGGGCAGCCGGGCACCGTCACCGGTGGCGGGCAACAGGCCCTCGGCCCGCAGCTCCGCGATCGTGGCGCCGAGCATGACCCGGGAAGCCGCCTTCGCCATGGAGACAGCCGTCGCCTTGGACACGAACGGCACCGTGCGCGACGCACGCGGGTTCGCCTCCAGGACGTACAGCACGTCGTCCTTGAGCGCGTACTGGACGTTCAGGAGCCCCTTCACGCCGATGCCCTTGGCGATGGCCTCGGTGGAACGGCGGACGTTCTCGATGTCCGAGGCGCCCAAAGTGATCGGCGGCAGCGCGCACGACGAGTCGCCGGAGTGCACACCGGCTTCCTCGATGTGCTCCATCACGCCGCCGATGAACACCTCGTCACCGTCGCACAGCGCGTCGACGTCGATCTCGATGGCGTCGTCGAGGAACCGGTCGACCAGCACCGGGTGCTCAGGCGTCACCTCGGTCGCGCGGGCGATGTAGCCCGACAGCGACTCCTCGTCGTACACGATCTCCATGCCCCGCCCGCCGAGCACGTAGGACGGTCGCACGAGGACCGGGTAGCCGATCTCGTCCGCGATCTCCTTCGCCTCGCCGAACGACGTGGCCGTGCCGAACTTCGGCGCGGGCAGCCCGGCCTCGGTCAGCACCTTGCCGAACTGGCCGCGGTCCTCGGCCAGGTGGATCGCCTCGGGCGTCGTGCCCACGACCGGCACCCCGGCGTCGGACAGGCGCTGCGCCAACCCGAGCGGCGTCTGGCCGCCGAGCTGGACGATCACGCCCGCGACGGTGCCGGAGCGCTGCTCGGAGTGCACGACCTCCAGCACGTCCTCGAACGTCAGCGGCTCGAAGTACAGGCGGTCGGACGTGTCGTAGTCCGTCGACACGGTCTCCGGGTTGCAGTTGACCATGACCGTCTCGTACCCGGCCTCGCGCAACGCCATCGCCGCGTGGACGCACGAGTAGTCGAACTCGATGCCCTGGCCGATGCGGTTCGGACCGGAGCCCAGGATCAGCACCTTCGGCTTCTCCCGCTGCTCCGCCACCTCCGACTCGGCGGCGGGGTCGAGCTCGTACGCGGAGTAGTGGTACGGCGTCTCAGACTTGAACTCCGCCGCGCACGTGTCGACCGTCTTGTAGACCGGCCGGACCCCGAGACGGTGCCGCAGCGTGCGCACGCCGTCCTCACCGGCCAGCTCGGACCGCAGGACCGCGATCTGCCGGTCGGAC
>NZ_JBEXPJ010000131.1:0-25313 GCF_040611995.1 Lentzea sp. NPDC006480 | reverse complement strand
TGACGCGGCCGTCGCAGCCGCGGGCGAACGTCTGGGCGCTGCTCTGCGCGCCTGAGTTCTCGACGACGGCGGTCACGACGGGTAATTCGTCGTGGCCGCCGTTTTCGTTGCTTCTGGCGGACTCCACGTGTGAGCGCGCACCCCTGCTACAAACGCAGCGACAAAATAGGTTCCTTATCTCCAGGCGCCTGCGATCTGTTACACTGGGTGAGTCCCGGGATTCTTCGAGAATCTTGGGATTTTTCGCGTAAGGAACGCGTTGACCTCTAGTCCGCGTACGCGAGTAACCGATCCATGCCGGTTGACAACAGTGCCGCCAGGGTCCTTCTTCTGGTGTCTTGTGCACGCTGTGTAGTGATTGAACGTTCTTCAAACTTGGTGCCGTACCCACCGAGCACCACCCAGGGAGAACGAAATGCGCAAGCGCACCGCAGTCATCGCAGCAGTCGCCGTCGTCGCGATCGGCGGGGGCGTCGCCTACGCCGCGTGGTCGAGCACCGGCTCCGGTTCCGGCACCGTCAGCTCCACCACGAGCCAGAACTCGAGCATCACCCCGGTCAGCGGTTCGGGCCTGTACCCCGGCGTGACGGTCGACGCCGTCGTCAGCATCAACAACCCGAACGACTACGCGGTGAAGGTCAACTCGATCGCCGACAGCTCGTCCAGCGTCAACGGCACCTGCGCGGCCGGCACCGTGACCACCACGTCCGCCACGACCGACTTCAGCCCGGTGATCGCCGCGCACGGCACCCAGAACTACACGCTCAAGGCCAAGATGAACGCCGACGCGAGCGACGGCTGCAAGAGCATCACGTTCACCGTGCCGCTGAACGCCCAGCTCGTCTCCGCCGCGAGCTGATCGATGCGCCGCGCCCTGATCGCGCTCGCCACGCTGCTGGTCCTCACTCCGATGTCCAGCGCGGCCGACAACAGCCCGGCCAAGGCGTTCACGATCGCGGACGTCGGTACCGCGACGGGGTTGGTCCCCGGTGGGACGGTGACCCGGAAGGTCCGGGTCACCAACCCCAACAACCAGGACATCAGGGTCACCAGCCTGACCACCGCGGTCGGGCGGCCCTCCACCTCCTGCCCCGCGAACGCCGTGACCGTCGATCCGCTCGCCGTGCCGTTCGTCATCGCCAAGAACGCTTCCGCCGACGTGTCCCTGACCGTCCGGATGGTCGCGTCGGCACCCAACGCCTGCAGAAACCTCACCTTCCCCCTCACCTACTCGGGAACGGCGATCAAGCCATGATCAGCTTCAAGGAACTCGTCCGCCGGCGGTACGTGCGCCGCGGCGTCATCGTCTTCGCGGTCATGACGGCCGCGCTGGGCTCGGGGGTCGCCTACGCGGCGTGGACGAGCTCCGGCACCGGCACCGCCACCACCAAGGCGGGCACCGCACAGGCTCCGGTGGTGTCGGGCGGCGCCGTCACCACCGGTCTGCTCTACCCCGGCGGCACCGGCGACGCGGTCGTCACGGTGTCGAACCCCAACCCCTACCCGGTGATCGTCACGTCGGTCGCGCCGAACGGTGCCGCCCTGTGCAGCGTGACGTTCACCCAGCGCTCTCCCGGCACGGCGCTGGCCGCCAACAGCGCTCCGGTCCTCATCACGCTGACCGGTGCAGTGGCCATGGGGGCGAACGCGGCGAACACCTGTCAGGGCGCCTCGATCGACATCCCCGTGCTCGTCACGATCGCGAGCGCGTGATGCGGGCCGTGCTCGCGGGTGCCGCGGTGCTGTGCCTCGTCGCGGCACCGGCGGCACACGCGGCCTGGCAGACGTCATCGCCCGGCGCCGCCAAGGCCAAAGCCGGCCAGCTCGTCGCGCTGACGCCGATCACCTGCACCGGCACGAACGTGCAGTGGACCGCGGTCGGCGGGCCGGCCACGTACTCCGTTTACTTCGCCAATGGCAACAATTATCCGGCCACGCCAGACGTGGTGACCGGGAATACCTCCGCCACGGCGCCCGGTAAGGTCAACGTCCTCATCAAGGCAGCCGTGGGCACGTGGTCCACGCAAGGCGAGTCGGCCGGAAAGATTTGTAACTGATAATTCGCTCGATCGGCTGAGTCCCGGAGATCGGGATTTGGGATCAAACCAGCAGGTGGTAGCCCTGCGTAGCTGTCAAGGTGCCAAAGGTCCTTCATTACTCGGGGAAATCGGCGCCCGTCAGACGCTTGCGCAGTACGTGAAGCTTCTCCAAGATTGGCGGCGCGGCCCGCGGGGGCCGAGGGGCGAAGCGATGAACCACCGGGCGAGTTGGTCGCCGGTCCGGTGGGGAGCTAGAGGCGAACCCACCGCCTGGAGCAACAACTCTGGAGAGTTGCGCCATGCGTAGTCTGGGTCCGCGCCTTGAGATCGCCGTGTCGTTGACGATTCTCATGGTCGGCGCGGCCGTCGTCGCGGCCATGCACCTGACGTGGCCCGATCAGCAGGGGCCTGCCATGGCCTACTCCGTGAGCAGTGGCGAGTCGGACATGCTGCAGCTCAAGCCGTTCGAGATCAACGACATCTCCGGCGCGGCGGTGGAACTCCGGCCGGGCGCCGAGGGTGAGCGCAAGGTGCGGCTGTCCAACCCGAACTCCGTCGACATCATCGTCGAGAGCCTGTCCGCGGTTCCCGGTCAGCCGCTCGACGCCACCCAGCAGCGCGTCGAGGGGTGCCCTGCTGGAGTGCTGACGGTCGTGCCGCTCACCGACATCGTGGAGATCCCGGCCGGGGGAGCGGTCGAGGTCGTCATGAAGGTCCAGGTCGCGAAGGACGTCCCGAACGAGTGCTCCGAGCTGGTCTTCCCGCTCACCTACTCGGGTCGCGCGAAACACGGCTAGCCAGCCGTTCCCGCGCGGCCGGCCACTCCGGCGGCACCATCGAGTAGACGACCGTGTCGCGCTGAGTCCCGTCCGGCCGCGTCACGTTCGCGCGCAGCACACCGTCCCGGACAGCCCCGAGCTTCTCGATGGCCCGCTGCGACCGCACGTTCGACGCGTCGGTGTACCAAGCCACCCGCAACGCCTTCCTGGCCTCGAACGCCTCGGTCAGCAACAGCAGCTTGGCCTCGGGGTTGATCGCCGTGCCGTGCCACGCGCTGCCGACGATCGTGTAGCCGATCACCAGCCTGCGGTGTTCCGGCACCACCTCGTAGAACGACGTCGTCCCCACCACGCGCCCGGTGGCGACCTCGATCTGCGCGAACGCCTCGCGTGTCTGCAGAGCTGCGCTGATCCAAGTTCGCATGTCGTCGACATTCTGAGGTTGAGGACTCAGCAGCCACGTCCAGATGTCCGGATCGCGCGTGACCTCGAACAGCTCCTCGGCGTGATCGAGCGACAACGGCTCCAGCTTCACGTGCTTCCCCAGCATGAGATCAACCCTAGAGGTGCTTGAGCGCCTCACGCCGGGAGAGCGGCGACAGTCCCGGCCGCGCGTCCACGAACGACCGCACCCAGCCCGGCTCGGTCTTCGCGAACTCCCGCAGCGCCCACCCGATCCCCTTGCGCAGGAAGAAGTCGCGGTCGTCCACGTTCGCGTCGATGCACGCGGTCAGCAGCTCGACGTCGGTCGCGCCCTTCGATCCGAGCTGGCAGATGATCGACGTCCGCCGCCGCCACTTGTCCTCGTCCGTCGACCACTTCAGCATCTGCGGCCGGATCACCTCGGGTGTGGACCGCAGCAACGGCCCGATCAGCCGCGACGCGGTCTCGTCCACGAAGTCCCACCAGGCACCCGTCACGATCACCTCGTCGAACCACGGCATCAGCGACACGTCCTGGAACCGCTTGTCCGCGCTCAACGACAACGCCACGTACCGTTCCTCGCGATATGTGGCCTCCCGCCACAACGTCTGCACGACGTCCAGCCACTCGGAGCGGGATTCCAGCCGCGGCAACGACTTCAGCAACGTCACCCGGCCCGGCTTCTGCACGCCCGCGAACGGCATGTCGGACTTCATGTACGCCTGCATCTCCGGTGCCTTCGCCGGATCCGCCAACTCCTGCAACCCGGCCCGGACAGCGGCGATGAACGAATCCTTGGGAGTCACGCGACGACCGTATACGCTGACGACCGAGCCGCCGCTGAAAACGTTTGCACCAGATTGCAGCGGAGGCTGAAATGGTGGGTTCCAGGCGGACCTTCTTCAAGGTGTCCGGACTCGTGGCGGCGGGAATGCTCGTCCACGGCACGGCGAAAGCCGATCCGTGGGACGAGGTGGACGCCATCCTCGCCCGCATCAAGCCGCCGGCGTTCCCGGACAAGGACTTCGACGTCACCGCGTACGGCGGCAAGGCGGACGGCAAGACCGACAACACCGCCGCGTTCAAGAAGGCGGTCGAAGCGGCGAACGCGGCGGGTGGCGGCCGGGTAGTCGCGAAGGGTGGCACGTTCCTCACCGGCGGCATCACCTTGCTGAGCAACGTGAACCTGTTCGTGGACAAGGGCGCCAAGCTCCTCTTCAGCACCGACCCGAAGAAGTACCTGCCCGTGGTCGAGACCCGGTGGCAGGGCATCGAGTGCCTGAACCACCAGGCGTTCGTGTACGCCAACAAGGCCACGAACATCGCGATCACCGGCGGCGGCACGCTCGACGGCCAGGGCCAGACCTGGAAGCCGTGGGGGAGCGGCGGTTCCGACTGGTCGCAGCTGCAGAAGTGGGGCGCGGACGGCACTCCGGTCGCCCAGCGCAAGCTCGGCGAGGGCCACAAGCTGCGGCCGAACCTGATCCAGTTCGTGTCCTGCGAGAACATCCTGATCAGCGGTATCACCATCGAACGCCCGCCGATGTGGAGCGTGCACCCGGTGAAGTCGCGCAACATCACCGTCGAGGGCGTCACGATCAACAGCCGCGGCGGTGGCGGCAACAACGACGGCGTGGACCCGGAGTGCTGCACCGACGTGCACATCAAGAACTCGACGTTCAACACCGGCGACGACTGCATCGCGATCAAGTCCGGCCGCGACGTCGACGGGCGGCGGGTGAACATGCCGTCGCAGAACATCGTCATCGAGAACAACAAGTTCGTGTTCTCCAACCGCGGCGCGATCTGCATCGGCAGCGAGGCGTCCGGCGGCGCGCGCAACATCTACGCGCGCAACTGCGCGGTCAACCAGGCGAACACCGCGGACCAGCTCTGGTACGCGGTGTTCATCAAGACCAGCAAGTATCGCGGCGGGGTCATCGAGAACATCCACTTCCGGGACATCACCGCGAACAAGCTGACCAAGTCGCCGGTCTTCATCACGTTGAACTACAGCGGTTCCGGCAACTCCGGCCCGGTGGTGAACCCGGTGGTGCGGAACATTACGTTCGAACGGCTCATCGTCGCGGGCTCAAAGGAGTACGCCGTTGAGATCGATGGCCTATCGGCGTCCAAAGTGAGCAACGTCATCGTCTCGAATTCGAAGTTCACCGCGATCTCCAAGGGCGCCAACAAGCTAACGAACTCGCAAAACATCACTTTCCCCGGCACGACTGTGAACGGAAAGCCTGCTTGATCCCCGTACCATTCGTGTTCATGCGTGTGCTCATGGTTGTGGCGGCGCTCGTGCTCACCAGCATGGGCGTCACCAAGGCGGACGCGGCGGACTACCTGGATCTGCCGCTGTCCAACGGAAACGGCGAGGAGCGGGGCGGGGTGCACCCGGACCTGCCCTACGACCGGGCCGTGCTGGAGGCCGCGCTGAACCGCCACCGCGCCAAGGGCATCGCGCCGGCCAGGTTCAAGGCGTTGTTGTGGCAGTACTGGATCGTCCGCGCCGCCGAGGACGCCGGCGTCGCGCTGTCCGAGTGGGACCCGCAGCGCAGCGCCGACGCGAACCGCGCGACGATCTTCGCCGTCTACGACTTCTACGCGAAGCTCTACGTGGCGCACCCGGACACGTTGCGGTGGATGGGGTTCGCGAACATCGGCGCGCCCGCGTTCGCCGCCGGGATGCTGGATCTCGGCACCGTGCCGGAGCTGCGCTGGTTCTCTTCGATGCTGATGTCCATGCAGAAGCACATCTTCATGGACCTCGGCGCGATGCACGCCGCTTATCTGCACGGCGGGATCAAGGCCGTGGAGGAGATGCGCGACGCGGGGATCATCGACCCGGACACCACCGCGGCGTGGGCGGATCCGGCGCGGGCCGTCCTGGAGTTCTCCTCGCGCGAGCAGAACCTGGTGATCGCCGACCAGTTCGACCGGATGCGCGCGCGTTTGTTGCCGCCCGGTGAGGTCGTCACGTACGCGATCACGGTGGCCGGTCCGATGCCGGTGCCGGGAGGCAAGACCCCGGCGCAGTACCGGCCGTTGTTCGGTGGTCCGTTACCCGCGTTCAACTACGCGGACCGGGTGGCCCGCTGGGACTTCCTCGGCAACGACACCGTGCCGGCCTACGAACGGCTTTCGCGCGACACCGTGCACAAGATCGTGCAGCGGCCGTTCGCGGACCGTGTCGCGGAGTACCGCGCCACGGCCCGCCTGATCGACCTGATCATCCCGTTCAGGAGTGCCGAACCCCGGAGCGGAGTTCGCTGAGCACGGTCAGCCTGTCCTCGTCGTGGATCCGCTTCGTGGTGACGCGATCGGGGTAGCAGCGCATGAACATGTTGGTGAAGTGCGTTCCGTAGTGGATGACGTCTTCGCCGTGGGGATCGTCCAGCGGCCGCACCACGGCTTCGAAGTTGGGCTCGTGGAAGTACGCCATGGTGAAGCGCTCGCGGTTGTTCAGCAGCACCTTGTGCGGCGTGGAAAGCAGCTGACCGCCCGTGAGGAACTGCAGGATGTCACCGGGGAACACGGTGAAGACGTGCTGGACGGGCTCGACGAAGTTCCAGCCCTCCGCGTCCTGGAAGCAGCCGGCCGCCGACTCGTCCGGCAGCCAGTTGCGCGGCCGTTCCTCGCCCTCGATCGGTGGGCGGACGTAGAGGCCGCCGACGTCGTCCTGTGCGGCGAGGACGAGCATGCCGTAGTCGGTGTGCGCGCCGATGCCGCGGTCGACCGTCTCGGACTTGGTCGGGAACCGGAGCACCCGCATGTGGTGCCAGCCGTCCGCGGTCAGCTTGGTGAAGGTGTCGATGTCGAGTCCGAAGCCCAGTGCGGTGAGCTTGAGGATCTTCTCGCCGGACTCGCCGAGCATGGCCATGAAGTTCTGCATGGCATCGCGGTAGAGGTTGTCCGGCCACGGAACGGGCCCGTGACACGGCCACTGGTCGACGACCCGGGAGTCGTCGAGCGGAACGTCCTTGCAGACGGTGAAGATCTCCGAGTAGTCCGCGATGCCGTCGGTGACCTCTTCGCCGGACGCGATGTAACCGGCGTAGGTCAGGTCGCTGACCAGGCGCGACTTCTCCTCGAGCGACAAGCCGTGGAAGAACCTTCTGCTGGCCTCCATGGCTTCTTCGGTGGTTCGGTCCTGCACCGCGTCCGTTGCGATCTGCAGAATCCCGTCGGCCTGCCACGCCGCGATGAGCTGGCGGCCGAGCTCGACGTCGTCGTCCGAGCCCGTGACGATCTCGGGCAAACGGAAGGTGCGTAGTTCGGTCATGGCCCAACGAACGAAGATTCCGTTGAACGGGTTCATTTTTCGTTCAGAGGTGGAATCGGATCCGTCTTAGTAGGCTGACGAGCATGACGTCGTACGACTACGACCTGATCGTCATCGGCTCTGGCCCTGGTGGCCAGAAGGCGGCGATCGCGGGTGCGAAACTGGGCAAGCGCGTAGCGATCATCGACAAGCAGGAGATGGTCGGCGGCGTCTGCGCGAACACGGGGACGATCCCCTCGAAGACGCTGCGTGAAGCGGTGATGTACCTGACGGGGATGAGCCAGCGCGAGCTGTACGGCGCCAGCTACCGCGTCAAGCAGGACATCACGATCACCGACCTGATGGCGCGCACGCAGCACGTGATCGGCCGCGAGGTCCAGGTCGTCCGCGCGCAGCTGCACCGCAACGGTATTGATCTGCTGAACGGCTTCGGGCGCTTCGTCGACCCGCACACCATTGCGGTGGAAGGAAGTCACCGCGGCGACCGCACGACGATCTCCGGCGAGTTCATCGTGATCGCCACGGGCACGACGCCCGCGCGGCCCTCCGTGGTGGACTTCGACGAGGAGCGGATCCTCGACTCCGACGAGGTCTTCGCGCTCACGGAGATCCCGTCGTCGCTGGTCGTCGTCGGCGCGGGCGTGATCGGCATCGAGTACGCGTCGATGTTCGCCGCTCTCGGCTGCCGGGTCACCGTCGTCGAGCAGCGCGAGAAGATGCTCGACTTCTGCGACCCGGAGATCGTCGAGTCGCTGAAGTTCCACCTGCGCGACCAGGCGGTCACGTTCCGCTTCGGCGAGAAGGTCGTGAACGTCCAGGTGTCCGAGGGCGGCACGGTCACGCAGCTCGCGTCCGGCAAGCGCATCCCGGCCGCCGCCGTCATGTACTCGGCCGGTCGCCAGGGCACCACGGACAAGCTGGACCTCGTGAACGCGGGCATCGAGGCCGACAACCGCGGCCGTCTCTCGGTCGACGAGCACTACCGCACGCCGGTCGAGCACATCTACGCCGTCGGTGACGTCATCGGCTTCCCGGCGCTGGCCGCGACGTCGATGGACCAGGGCCGGCTGGCCGCGTACCACGCGTTCGGCGAGCCGGTGCACGACCTGACCGCGTTGCAGCCCATCGGCATCTACACGATCCCGGAGATCTCGTACTGCGGCGCGACGGAGACCGAGCTCACCTCGTCCGCGATTCCTTACGAGGTCGGGATTTCGCGCTACCGCGAGCTCGCGCGCGGCCAGATCGTCGGTGACGCGTACGGCATGCTCAAGCTGCTCGTGTCCACTGTGGACCGCAGGATCCTCGGCGTGCACGTGTTCGGCACGGGCGCCACGGATCTGGTGCACATCGGCCAGGCCGTGATGGGGTGTGGTGGCACGGTCGACTACCTGGTCGACACGGTCTTCAACTACCCGACGCTGTCCGAGGCCTACAAGGTCGCGGCTCTCGACGCCACCAACAAGATCCGCGCTCTGGACCGCTTCACGACCGGGTGAGGCCTGCGTCGTGGGCCACGATGGCGGCCTGCACGCGGTTGGCGCACTCCAGCTTGGGCAGGATCCGGCTGATGTGCGCCTTCACCGTGCCGGTCGCCATGTACAGCCGCTCGCCGATCTCGGTGTTCGACAACCCCTCGCCGACCAGCTTGAGCACGTTGCGCTCGGTGTCGGTGAGGGTGTCGATCTTCTTGCGCGCCTCGGACCCGCTGTCCGGCGCGGCGAGGTGACGTTCGATCAGGCGCCTGGTGATCTGCGGGGCGAGGATCGGTTCGCCGTTGGCTGCCTTGCGAACGGCGTTGATGAGCTCCTGTGGTGGCGTGTCCTTGAGCAGGAAGCCGGTGGCGCCGACCTTCATCGCCTGCGCCACGTAGGAGTCCTCGCCGAACGTCGTGAGCATGACGACGTTGGTGTCCTTGGCGATCTGCTCGGCGGCCTTGAGCCCGTCGCCGCCGGGCATGCGGATGTCGAGCAACGCCACGTCGACCGAGTGCTCGAGGGTGAGCTCGACCGCCTGCCTGCCGTCGCTCGCCTCGGCCACGACGGTGATCTCCGGGTCGTTCTCCAGGATCAGCCGGATCCCGGCACGCATCAACGTCTCGTCGTCGGCGATGAGCACTCGGATCACGCGGGCCACCCTACGGCCCTTCCTGCTCCTTCGAGTGCAGCTTGCCGTCGCGGTAGCAGAGCTTGTAGTACAGCTGCGCGTTGTGCGAGGTCTGGAACCGCGAGCACCCGTCCACCCCGAGCTGGCCGACGCCGTACTGATCCATGACCTCTTCCTCGGACGTCACGCCCACCTTCAGCGAGTCGAAGTACGGCGCGTTCATCTGAGTGGGGTTGAGCAGCGCGAACAGCAGCAGCACGATCAACCCGCCGGAGATCGGCAGCAGCGCCAACAGCCCCAGGCACCCACCACCGACCACCCGTGGCACGGTCAGGACCTCGGCCTTGAGCGGCGGAGGCACCTCCCTGGTCTCGATCACGGCCTGCGCCGCCGGGTGCAACGGGACGTCCGCCGCCACCCGGAACCCGCCCTCGGCCGGCGGCCCCGCGCTGAACGACCCGCCGAGCAGGCCGACGCGTTCCTCCAGGCCGATCAACCCTCGCCGCGCGCCCTTGCCCGGCGCGGCGGAGGACGGCGCGTTCAGCACCTGGATCTTCGCCCGGCCGCCCTGGACCGCGACCTGTACCCGCGTGCGCGCGCCCGGTGCGTGTTTGTCCACGTTCGTCAACGCCTCGCGGACGACCCGGTGCACCGCACGGCGCGTGCGGGGGTCGGCGCCGTGCAGGTCGTCGCCCGACCAGTCGAGCGCGGCCCTGCCTTGCACGAGCTGAGCGATGTCAGAGCGGGTGCCGGTGTCCTCGTCGAGCGACTCGGGCTCGGGGTTGGTCCGCAGCACGCCGAGGATCTCCCGCAGTTCCGCCATCGCGAGCGACGACGTGGTGCGGATCAGCTCGGCCTGTTCGTGCAGCTGAGGAGATCTCCGCGCGGTCGCCAGCTCCAGCGCGCCCGCGTGGATGGAGATCAGGCTGAGCCGGTGCCCGAGCATGTCGTGCATCTCGCCCGCGATGTGCGAGCGCTCCTCCGAACGAGCAGACGCCGCGGTCAACGCCCGTGCGCGCTCCAGGTATTCGTTGCGTTCCTGGAGGAGGCGGACCATCGGCCGGCGGCGGCCCAGCAGCATGCCGGACACGGCTGGGAAGACCACGAAGAACACCGAGCCGACGATCCCGCCGAGCAGGCTCTCCCAGGCCGGCGTGCCGTCGTGCACCAGGAAGAGGCTGAACGCGGTCTGCAGCACCGACGCCACCCCGAGCAACGCCCACAACCGGCCCAGGCGAGGGATTCGCCGGGACGCGGCGAACACCACGAACGCGGTGGTGGCCATCGCCCAGAGGTTGTTGACGGCGAAGAGGGGAGCGGTGAGCAGCAGCGTCCACTCCGGCTTGCGTGGCGCCAGCCACACGAGCGCCGCGATCCACACGGCCGACGCGACGGTCAGCGCCGGGTGCGGCACCGGTGCCAGCGGGGCGATCAACGGCACAAGGCCGACCAGGAAGGCCAGCACTGGCCAGACGAGCCTCATCGGGCCAGCTCCTTCTTCGAGGTCAGCCGGCTCTGCTTGTCGAAGCACAGCTCGAAGTCGCGATCGGACGCGTCCCGCACGTGGTAGCGCAGGCACCCGGTGTTGTCCGACGGCACGCCGAACCCGAACGTCTCGGTGACCTCCTCCTCGTGCGCCACCGACACCTGGAACGCGTCGAACTCCTGCCGGCTCATCTCGGGCTTGCTGAAGATCGCGACGATCAGCAGCACGAACACCGTGCCGAGCGCCGGCACGACCGACAACGCGGCCAGACACCCGCCACCGACCACCCGCGGCACGGTCAAAATCTCGGCGGTGATCGGCGGCGGCGCCTCAGCCACACCCCCGTCGGCGGCCGCACGCGGGGGCCCTTCGTGCGCTTCTGCCGAACGAAAGCTCCCCGCGTGCGCCACCGGATGCAGCGGGAGGTCGGCCGCGAGCCGGAATCCGCCCTCGAACAGCCCCGCGGCGAAGGAACCGCCGATCAGCTCGACGCGTTCCTCCAGGCCGACGAGGCCGCGCCGGGTGCCGCTGCCGCGAGGTTCGCTGCTGGGACCGTTGACGACCTCGACGCGCACCGTCTCGCCCACGTCGACCGCCACGCGTGTTCGGGCTGACCGCGCGTGCTTGTGCACGTTCGTGAGTGCTTCGCGCACGACCCGGTGCACCGCCCGTCGCAACCGTGCGTCGGCATCGGTCAGATCGGAACCCGACCAGTCCAACGACACCGAGACGCCCGCGCTGACCGAAGCAGCCACGAGCCGTTCGACATCCGCGCGCGTACCGGCGTCCTCGTCGGCCTCGATGGAGCCGAGCACGCCGAGGATCTCGCGCAGCTCGTCCATCGCCACCACGGACGTCTTGCGGATCAACTCGACCTGTTCGCGCAGCTCAGGAGCCTCCACCGCCGCCGACTGCTCCAAGGCGGACGCGTGCGCGGTCAGTTGCCTCAAACGGTGGCTGAGCATGTCGTGCATCTCGCTCGCGATGTGCGCGCGCGTGTCCGAACGCGCCGTGCTCGCCGTCAACACACGCGCGTGCTCCAGGTAGTCGTTGCGCTCAATCAGCACCTGCGTCAACGGCTTGCGCCGCCCGACCAGCCCGCCGGCCACCGCGGGGAAGATCAGCAGGAACACCACGGTGAACCCGGTGCCGAGCACGTACTCGGTGATGTTCTCCCCGGCCCGCCACGAGTGCAGGCCGCCGAAGCCCGCCTGCAGCAGTGCCGTGACGCCGATCAGCAGCCACACCTGCACCTGAGTGCGCACGGACCGGGCAGCCCGGAAGATCACCAGCGACGTCGGCGCGATCGCGAGCAGGTTGTTGACCGCGTTCAGCGGCGCTGTGAGCACGATCGCCCACCGCGGCCAGCGCGCGCTGATCGGCACCAGCGCGGCCGCCCACACCGCGGACGCCACGATCAGCCACCAATGCACCGGCCTGCCGAGCGGCGCGAACAGCGTCACCAGCGCCAACAGGAAGGCGCCAGCCGTCCACAGCCCGTCGCGCACCTTCACGTTCACGCTGCGCATCATGGTCGACCGCCCGGCGACCCCCACAGCCCCACCCGGCCCGACCGCATAGCCATGTGGCCACTTTTCGGCACGCGGGGCCCCCGCGTGCGCCAGGAGAGTACGAAAGCTCCCCGCGTACTCATTCCAGTTGAGTGAGTTTGCATGGCCGTGCATAATCATGCGTATGACAGTGAGGATCGCGGTCGCGGGCGCCAGCGGGTACGCGGGTGGCGAGCTGCTCCGCCTGCTACTGGCTCATCCGGACGTCGAGATCGGCGCGCTGACCGCGAACAGCAGCGCCGGTGACCTGTTGCTCAAGCACCAGCCGCACCTCCTGCCGCTCGCGGACCGACAGCTCCAAGACACCACAGTCGAGACCCTCAAGGGGCACGACGTGGTGTTCCTCGCACTCCCTCACGGTCACTCGGCTGAGCTGGCCGAGCAACTCGGCGACGACACTGTCGTGATCGACTGCGGTGCCGACCACCGGCTGACCAGCGCCGATGACTGGACGCGGTGGTACGGCGGCGAGCACGCGGGCTCCTGGCCGTACGGGTTGCCCGAGCTCCCCGGTCAGCGGGAGAAGCTCGTCAACACGCGCCGGGTCGCCGTCCCCGGCTGCTACCCGACGGTCTCGTCGCTCGCGTTGGCCCCGGCCGTCGACCTCATCGAGGACGAGGTCGTCATCGTCGCCGTGTCGGGCACGTCCGGCGCCGGCAAGTCGCTCAAGCCGAACCTGCTGGGTTCCGAGGTCATGGGCTCGGCCAGCGCGTACGGCGTCGGTGGCGCCCACCGGCACACGCCCGAGATCACCCAGAACCTGAGCGCCGCGGCGGGCAGGCCGATCAAGGTCAGCTTCACGCCGGTGCTCGCGCCGATGTCGCGCGGCATCCTCGCGACCTGCACCGCCCAGCTCAAGGACGGCGCAAACGTTCGCGAGACCTACGAGAAGGCGTACGCGAACGAGCCGTTCGTGCACCTTCTCCCTGAAGGGTTCTGGCCGACGACGAACGCCGTGCTGGGTTCGAACGCCGTCCAGATGCAAGTCACCGTCGACGAGGACCTGAACCGGCTGGTGGTCGTGGCCGCCGTCGACAACCTGGCCAAGGGCACCGCGGGTGCCGCCGTCCAGTGCATGAACCTCGCTCTCGGCCTGCCGGAAACGACCGGCCTCTCGACCGTTGGAGTCGCTCCGTGAACCGCAACAAGGGCGTCACCGGACCCCAGGGCTTCCGGGCCGCCGGGATCGCCGCCGGGATCAAAGAGTCCGGCGCGCTGGATCTCACGCTCGTCGTCAACGACGGGCCGCAGGACTCCGCCGCCGGTGTCTTCACCACGAACAAGGTGAAGGCCGCGCCGGTGTTGTGGTCGCAGCAGGTCATCCAGTCCCGACGCCTCACCGCGGTCGTGCTCAACTCCGGCGGCGCCAACGCGTGCACCGGTCCCGAGGGCTTCCAGGACACGCACGCCACCGCCGAGAAGGTCGCCGAGGTGCTCGGCACCGGCGCGGTCGACGTCGCGGTGTGCTCCACCGGCCTGATCGGCGAGCGCCTGCCGATGGACAAGATCCTGACCGGCGTCGAGAACGTCGCGAAGGAGCTGGACTCCTCGGTCGAGGCCGGGCTCAACGCCGCCACCGGCGTGATGACCACGGACAGCCGCCCGAAGCAGTCGTGGCAGGCGTCCGAGCAGGGCTGGTCGGTCGGCGGGTTCGTGAAGGGCGCGGGCATGCTCGCGCCGAACATGGCCACGATGCTGTCGGTGATCACGACCGACGCCAAGATCTCCGGTGATCAGCTGGACAAGGCGCTGCGCCTCGCCACTTCACGGACGTTCGACCGCCTCGACGTCGACGGCGGCACGTCCACGAACGACACCGTGCTGGTTCTGGCCTCGGGCGCTTCGGGTGTCGAGCCGACGTTCGAGGACTTCACCGCGTTGCTGACCGAGGTCGCCGCAGACCTGGTCAAGCAGCTGCAGGGCGACGCCGAGGGCGTGACGAAGGAAATCAGCATCACCGTCAAGCAGGCCGCCACCGAGGCCGAGGCCGTCCACATCGGACGGACGGTCGCCGAGGACAACCTGGTGAAGACCGCGCTGTTCGGCAGCGACCCGAACTGGGGGCGCATCGCGATGGCGCTGGGCCGTGCGGACGCCGAGATCGACCCGGACGTGCTGCAGATCATCATCAACGGCGTGTCGTTGTACCGCAACGGAACCCGCGACCGCGACCGATCCGAAGCGGACCTGAGCGGCCGTGACATCGAGATCGTCATCGACCTCAACGTCGGCGACGCCGAGGCCACGGTGCTCACCACGGACCTGTCCCACGACTACGTCGAAGAGAACAGCGCTTACTCCTCATGAACGCACAAGAGAAAGCGGCGGTCCTCGTCGAGGCCCTGCCGTGGTTGCAGCGTTTCCGCGGCGCGATCGTCGTCGTCAAGTACGGCGGCAACGCCATGGTCGACGACGAGCTGAAGAAGGCGTTCGCCGAGGACATGGTGTTCCTGCGGCTGTGCGGCCTGCGCCCGGTCGTCGTGCACGGCGGCGGCCCGCAGATCAAGTCGATGCTGGACAAGCTCGGCATCCACAGCGAGTTCCGCGGTGGCCTGCGCGTCACGACTCCCGAGGCGATGGACGTCGTGCGGATGGTCCTGGTCGGCCAGGTCGGCCGTGAGCTCGTCGGCCTGATCAACCAGCACGGTCCTTACGCCGTCGGCATTTCCGGTGAGGACGCGCACCTGTTCACGGCCACGCGCCGGGGCGCGATCGTCGACGGCGAAGAGGTCGACATCGGCCTGGTCGGCGACATCACCGAGGTCAACCCGGACGCGGTGCTCGACATCGTGCGTGCGGGCCGGATTCCGGTCGTGTCGTCGGTGGCGCCGGACATCCACGGCGTGCCGCACAACGTGAACGCGGACACGGCAGCTGGCGCTCTCGCGGTTGCTCTCGGCGCCGAAAAGCTTGTCGTGCTGACGGACGTTGAAGGCCTGTACGCGAACTGGCCGGACAAGTCGTCGCTGCTCAACCAGGTGCGCGCCGCGGATCTCGAGAAGATGCTGCCGGACCTGGAAAGCGGCATGGTGCCGAAGATGGAGGCCTGCCTGCGGGCGGTGCGCGGCGGGGTCCCGCAGGCGCACGTGATCGACGGCAGGCTCGCTCACAGCGTGTTGCTCGAAGTGTTCACCACTGAGGGTGTCGGAACGATGGTCATGGGGGACAAATGACTTCGCGGTGGCAACAGTCCATGATGGACAACTACGGCACACCTCAGCTGGCGTTGGAGCGCGGTGAGGGCGCCTACGTCTGGGACACCGACGGCAAGCGCTACCTCGACCTGTTGACGGGCATCGCGGTGAACGCCCTCGGCCACGCGCACCCGAAGATCGTCGAGGCGGTGACCGCGCAGATCTCGAAGATCGGCCACACCTCGAACCTGTACGTGAACGAGCCCGCTCTGGCGCTGGCGGAACGGCTCCTGGACCTGAGCGGTGTCCAGGGCAAGGTCTTCTTCTGCAACTCCGGCGCCGAGGCGAACGAAGCGGCGCTGAAGATGTCACGCCGCACCGGCCGCACGAAGATCGTCGCGTGCACCGGCGGCTTCCACGGGCGCACGATGGGCGCGCTGACGCTGACCGGCCAGCCCGGCAAGCGCACGCCGTTCGAGCCTTTGGTGCCAGGCGTTTCGCACATCCCGTTCGGTGACGTGGCCGCGCTCGAAGCCGCGATCGACGACGACACGGCGGCGTTCATCGTCGAGCCGATCCAGGGTGAGCAGGGTGTCGTCGTGCCGCCCGAGGGCTACCTGCAGGAAGCCCGCCGGATCACCGCTGAGCACGGCGCGTTGCTGATCCTGGACGAGGTGCAGACCGGCATCGGCCGCCTCGGCACGTGGTTCGCGTTCCAGCAGGCCGGGATCGTGCCGGACGTGATGACGCTGGCCAAGGGAATCGGCGGCGGGCTGCCGCTGGGAGCCACGATCGGTTTCGGCGCGGCGGCTGACCTGTTCCAGCCCGGCCACCACGGCACCACGTTCGGTGGCAACCCCGTGTGCTGCGCGGCCGCCCTCGCGGTGCTCGACACGATCGCCGCGGAAGGCCTGCTGGAGCACGCCTCGTCCGTGGGCAAGGAGATCGCGGCCGGGGTGGAGGCGTTGCACCACCCGATGATCTCGGGAGTGAGGGGAGCCGGGCTGCTGCTCGGCATCACGCTGCGCGAGGCGGTCTCGGCGAAGGCCGCGGCGGTCGCGCAGCAGGCCGGCTACCTGATCAACCCCATCCAGCCCGACGTCATCCGGCTGGCGCCGCCGCTGGTGCTGGACGAGTCCGACGCGCTGTCGTTCGTGGCCGCGCTCCCGACGTTCTTTGAGGAGCAGCAGTGACGTTGCGGCACTTCCTGCGGGATGACGACCTGACGACCGAGGAGCAGTCGGCCGTCCTGGACCTCGCGGACGCGTACAAGGCGGACCGGTTCACCGCGAAGCCGTTGGCGGGCCCCAAGTCCGTCGCGGTGATCTTCGAGAAGAACTCGACCCGCACCCGGTTGTCGTTCGAGGTCGGCATCGCGCAGCTCGGCGGCAACCCGGTGATCATCGACGGCCGCTCGATGCAGCTGGGCCGCGAGGAGACGATCGAGGACACCTCGCGGATCCTGTCCGGGTACGTCGACGCCGTGGTGTGGCGGACGTTCGCCCAGGCGCGGATGGAAGCGATGGCCAGCGTGTCGCGGATTCCCGTGGTGAACGCGCTGACCGACGAGTTCCACCCGTGCCAGGTCCTCGCCGACCTGCAGACGATTCGCCGTCGTTACGGCAAGTTGGCGGGTCTGACTTTGACGTACCTGGGCGACGGCGCCAACAACATGTCGCACTCGCTGCTGCTCGGTGGGGCCACGGCCGGCATGCACGTCCGCATCGGTGCTCCGGCGGGCTTCGTGCCGAACCCGCAGTTCCTGGAGGACGCCAAGAAGCGCGCCGCCGAGACCGGTGGCTCGGTGTCGTTGATCAGCGATCCCCTTGCCTCCGTCGACGGGGCGGACGTGCTGGTCACCGACACGTGGACGTCGATGGGCCAGGAGAACGACGGCAAGGACCGCGTCGGCCCGTTCCGCCCGTACCAGGTGAACGCTTCATTGCTCGCCGCGACGGGAAAGCCGGACTCGACGGTGCTGCACTGCCTGCCCGCGCACCGCGGCTGGGAGATCACCGACGACGTGCTCGACGGCCCGCAGTCGCTGGTGTGGCAGGAGGCCGAGAACCGCCTGCACGCCCAGAAAGCGCTGCTCGTGTGGTTGCTGGAGCAGTCGTCATGACTCGCACCGCACGCCAGGGCCGGATCGTCGAGATGGTCAGCCAGCTGGTCATCCGCAGCCAGTCCGAGCTCGCGAAACTCCTCGCCGCGGAAGGCATCGAGGTCACCCAGGCCACGTTGTCACGCGACCTGGACGAGCTCGGCGCGGTGAAGCTGCGCGGCCCCGACGGCGGTGCGCCGATCTACGTGATCCCCGAGGACGGCAGCCCGGTGCGGGGTGTGCAGGGCGGCACGACGCGGCTGGCCCGAGTTCTGGGGGAGCTGCTGGTCTCCACCGACTCGTCCGCGAACCTGGCGGTGCTGCGGACGCCTCCCGGTGCCGCGCAGTTCCTGGCCTCGGCCCTGGACCGCGCGGCGTTGCACGAGGTCGTCGGCACGATCGCGGGTGACGACACGATCCTGGTCGTGGCCCGTGAACCGATGACCGGCGCCGAGCTGGCCGAGCGGATCGCCGCGCTGTCCTCGGGCAACGGCGATGAATGACCCCGTGCACGCCGTTCTGACGTTCGACGCGGGCGTACCGGTGGCGGTGGACGGCGAGACCGTGTCAGTCGCTGAGGCCGTCCGCGAGCTCAACTTCCGCGCCGGCGTGGTCAGGTCCAGCCTGGGCACGGTCGCGGTCCGGGTCGCGCGGATGGCCTTGTCCTCGGGCTCCGGCGAGGTCGACATCGCGCTGTACGAGGGGCGCGTGGTCGGCCTCGTAGCCCGTTCGGAAGAATCTCTCTACGACTTCGCCAGCTAGAAAGTTGCGTGCAATGAGTTCCTTGTGGGGTGGCCGGTTCGAGTCGGGACCGGCCGAGGCGATGGCCCGCCTGTCGCTGTCGACGCATTTCGACTGGCGGCTGGCGCCGTACGACATCGCCGGCTCGCGCGCACACGCCCGTGTGCTGCACGCGGCGGGATTGCTCACCGACGTTGAGCTCGCCGGCATGCAGAAGGCGCTGGACGAGCTGCTCGCCGACGTCGAGTCCGGCGCGTTCACCCCGGTGCTGGAGGACGAGGACGTCCACACGGCCCTGGAGCGCGGCCTGATCGACCGCGCCGGTGTCGAGCTCGGCGGCAAGCTGCGCGCGGGCCGTTCCCGCAACGACCAGGTGGCCACGCTGTTCCGGATGTGGCTGCGCGACGCCGCCCGCCGGGTCGCCGCCGGTGTCCTGGACGTCGTGGACGCGCTGGCCCAGCAGTCCGAGACGCACTTCGGCGCCGTGATGCCGGGTCGTACGCACCTGCAGTCCGCGCAGCCCGTGTTGTTGTCGCACCACCTGCTCGCGCACGCGCACTCGTTGCTGCGTGACGTCGACCGTCTGCACGACTGGGACAAGCGCGCCGCGTTCTCCCCGTACGGCTCGGGCGCCCTGGCCGGTTCCTCGCTGGGCCTGGACCCGGCGAAGGTCGCCGCCGACCTGGGCTTCTACGCGCCGGTCGAGAACTCCATCGACGGCACCGCCTCCCGCGACTTCGCCGCCGAGATCGCGTTCGTGCTGGCCATGATCAGCGTGAACCTCTCGCGCGTCGCCGAGGAGGTCATCATCTGGACGACCGCCGAGTTCCGGTTCGCCGTCCTGGACGACGCCTGGTCGACCGGCAGCTCGATCATGCCGCAGAAGAAGAACCCGGACGTCGCCGAGCTCGCGCGCGGCAAGTCGGGCCGCCTGATCGGCAACCTGGCCGGGCTCCTGGCGACCTTGAAGGCCCAGCCGCTGGCCTACAACCGCGACCTGCAGGAGGACAAGGAGCCGCTGTTCGACTCGGTCGAGCAGCTGGAGCTCCTGCTGCCTGCCTTCGCGGGCATGGTCGCGACTCTTCGTTTCGACGTGGACCGCATGGCGTCGCTGGCCCCGGCGGGCTTCACGCTCGCCACGGACATCGCGGAATGGCTTGTGCGCCAAGGAGTTCCGTTCCGCGTGGCGCACGAGGCGGCCGGTGCGTGCGTCCGCGCGGCCGAGTCCCGCGGCGTGGGCCTGGAGGATCTGACCGACGCCGAGTTCGCCGCCATCTCGCCGGCGCTGACGCCCGAGGTGCGTTCGGTGCTGACCGTCGAGGGCTCCATCGCCTCGCGCAACGCCCACGGCGGCACGGCTCCGGAACGCGTCCGCGAGCAGCTGGACGCGTTGGTGGCCAAGGCTTCGGCGGCACGTGAGTTCTAGGCTGCTGACCAGGGAGGAGCTGGCCATCGACCCGGTCGATGCGGCCCAGCTCCTCCTGGGGTCCTATCTGGAGGCCGGCGGCGTGCGCGTGCGCGTCGTCGAGGTCGAGGCGTACCGGGGCGGCGACGACCCGGCCTCCCACTGCTACCGCGGCAAGACCCCGCGCAACGAGGTCATGTTCGGCCCGGCCGGCTTCCTGTACGTCTACTTCGTCTACGGCATGCACTTCTGCGCCAACGTGGTCACGCTGACCGACGGCGTCCCCGGCGCCGTTCTCTTGCGCGCGGGCGAAGTCGTCGATGGCGAGGACGTCGCGTTCTCCCGCCGCCCCGCCTCCCGCTCGGCAGCCGAACTGGCCAAGGGTCCCGCACGGTTGTGCAAGGTCCTCGGCCTGGATCGCTCGCAGAACGGCGTGGATCTCACCTCAGCCGATTCGCCCGTGCGGTTGTACGCGGGTGAGCCGGTCACCGAGGTGCGGTCGGGACCGCGGGTGGGCGTTGCCGTCGCGATGGACGTGCCGTGGCGGTTCTGGATCGACTCCCCGGCCGTGTCGACGTACAAACGCGGTGGGAAGCGGCGCACTAAGGTGTGACTCCTGGGGCGATCTACGGGGGATCACGTGCAGGACAAGTTCGCTGCCGTCGCGCGCGAAATCATCGGCTTCGTCGAACCGGGCTTCGACCACCTCACGCTGCGGGCGTCCTGCAGTGGCGGGAGTTCCAGCGTCCGGCTCACGTCTGGTCCGTCCGAACAGGACCTGCGCTTCTTCCACCAGCTGACGGCGCTGGCCGCACTGGGGGAGGAACGGCCGGTCGTCTTCGAGATGCGCATCGAGGCGGACGGCACGTTCGAAGCGCTGGCCGCCGGCAACATCATCCAGAGCACGGGCAACCTCCCGCCCACCTACACCGTGGTGCGGAAGCCGCGCTTCCAGCCGAACGAGCACAAAGCCTCGTCGTTGGCCGAGGTGGAGGCCGTGGTCGGCGCGTCGCTGCCCCCGGAGGTGCACGAGCTGTACGCGAGTGGTGCCGAGATGATCGGTGACGCCCAGTTGTTCCGGGTCGACGAGATCCTGGGGTACTGGAGCGACCTGGCCGACATCGAGCGCTATCCGATGGACTGGGATCGGCCCGTGCGATACGTCGGCCCTGCCGGAGCCGTGCGGATGGTCCGGTTCGACCCGCGATGGGTGCCGATCGCCTCCAACGACTGGGGCGACGTCCTGTGCGTCGACCTGGCACCGGGTCCCCGCGGCAAGGTCGGCCAGCTGATTCAGCCAGCGGGCGAGGCACCGCTGATGCATCTCGCCGACTCGCTTGCGGACTGGTCGCGGTCGCCCGAAGCGCCGGAGCACGACAACCTCGAAGACCACGTCGACATCGCCGACCGCGGACCAGAGGGCGTGACAGCGCTGCCGGACAGCCTTCAGAAGCTCACCCTCCGCGACCCCGGCGACCTCGACTTCGGCCTGCTCTCCCGGCTGACCGCGTTGCGCGAACTGACGATCGTGCGCGGCACCTCCGTGCGCCTCGGCGCTCTCGCGCACCTGCCGTTGGAACGCATCGAGGTGACCGGCGACGAGATCGAGATCCCGGCGTGCGAAACCCTCACCTCTCTCGTGGCCGGCGGCGGTGCACGCGTCGAGGTGCCGGTGTTGCCGAACCTGCGCGTGCTCGACGTGTCCGGCGTTGAGGTGGACGTGGCGTCGTTGCCGCAGGTCGAGTACCTCGTGTTGAACGTCGGTCAGTGGCAGCGGTGCACGCGGACTCCCGCCGCCGCCTCCCTCACCGGGCAGTACTCGCTCGCTCGCGCACTCGACTGGGCGCGGGAGCGGGGCGTGGACGTGACGGGCGAGGTGTTCAGGGGGACAGCCGCTTCGTAGCCGCCACGAACTCCTCCTCCAGCTCCGGATCCACCTCGAACACCAGCGGTACCGTCATGTTGATCTGCTCGCCGGCCGTCAACCGCTCGACCAGCGTGTCCGCCACCCGTCGCAGATCCTGCGCCACCCCGTGCATCGCCAGCAGCTGCTGATCCGCGAACCGCGCCTGAATCCGGGCCGCCACCCGCGCGGGCTCCAGCGCGTAACTCGTGCCGTGAATCCGGCGCGCCCACTCCAGGATCTCGTCGAACGTCCGCACGAACAGCTCGCCGAGGTGCACGATCCGATCCGGATCGCCCGGCGTGCCCTGCGCGCCGAACGCGGCCTCCTGCGTCTCGCCCGTGAACACCGAATCGACCGCGACCTTGATGATCTCGCTGAGCAGCACGTTCCGGTCGCGGATCAGCTCGATCCCGTTGCTGTGCTCGACGGCTCCGTTGCGTGGCGCATAGCGGAGGAAGTGCTCCCAGTACTTCGGCTCCAGCTCTTGGAGTCCTTGCGACACAACGGTTACGTACAGCAGGTACTCCCAGCCGCGCGGCTTCTCCCTGGCGAGCGCCGCCACGGACTTGGGGGTGATCGGCGTAGTGGGAGTGAACGACGCACGGTGCTGCGCCAGCTTCTCCGCAACGGCCTTCGCGATGGTCTCGTTGCTGTGCTTGCGCATGTCGAGGTAGGCGATCGTCGGCAGAAGGCCGGGCACGGGCGTGTCGTCGATGCGGATCGGCAGCAGGTACTCGGTGTGCTGCTCCAATGCGCGCGCCTGAGCCGCACGGCGCTGAAGACGCGCCCACTCGGAGACGTAGTGCTGCGAGCTGAACAGCAGCACGAACCTGGCGCGCGAGCTGAACGTCTCCGAGAAGTACTCGACGAGGTCGACGCCCCACATCTCGACCTGCCGGTCTTCGTCGTAGAAGACCGTGACGCCCAGTTCCTTCAGCAGCTCCACGATCGGGAGCACGCGCTCCCGATCTTCTTCGGCGAACGACGGGGCGACGTCGAACTCGTACTCGGCCACCCCGCCATTCTTCTAGGGCCGAACGGTCCGGCGGTACCAGGCTCGCCGATGCTCCACCGGCAGCGCGAGACGTGCGATCAGGGTTGTCAGCAACGCGCCGATGGCCAGCCACAGCACCGCAGCCAGGCCCTCGTTGAACAGCACGGCCACCTTGGGGCTGTCCGGCGTGAAGAGGCCGTCCAGGCCGAGGGTGATCCCGCTCGCCCAGCCCGAGACGAACTGGAAGAACCCGTTGCTCGCGTTCGCGTCGGCCACCACCAGGAAGATGTGCACGAACAGCACGATGGCGAACGCCCAGCACACGACATCGATGACCGCACAGATGGTGTGCACTGTCCGTGCTCTGCGGTAGGTGTCGTCCCGTTCGACGACCTCCTCCACCACCGGCTCGTTCACGCGCGGCATGCGCTCGGTTGGTCGCCGCAACTCGTCACGTGGCTCCGTCATGACCGTCGGTTACCCGTGTGTGTACCGGGTAGAAACCCGTTCGACCTGGTAGGCGACAATGAGGGACGTGAGCGAGCACATCCTTGACGAACTTGCCTGGCGCGGCCTGATCGCGTCGTCCACCGACCTCGACGCACTGCGGAAGGACCTGGCCGCCGGCCCGCTCACCCTCTATTGCGGTTTCGACCCGACCGCGCCGTCGCTGCACGCCGGCAACCTGGTCCCGCTGCTGATGCTCAAGCGCTTCCAGATGGCGGGGCACCGGCCGATCGTGCTGGCAGGCGGCGCGACGGGCATGATCGGCGACCCGCGCGACACCGGTGAGCGCACGCTGAACACGCTCGACGTCGTCGCGGAGTGGACCGACCGCATCCGCGGCCAGCTGGAGCGGTTCGTGCACTTCGACGACTCGCCCACGGGAGCGATCGTCGAGAACAACCTGAACTGGACCGGCCAGATCTCCGCGCTGGAGTTCCTGCGCGACGTCGGCAAGCACTTCTCGGTCAACGTCATGCTGTCCCGCGAGACCGTGAAGCGGCGCCTCGAGAACGAGGGCATGTCGTACACCGAGTTCAGCTACGTGCTGCTGCAGTCGTACGACTACGTGGAGCTGAACCGCCGGTACGGGAACGCGTTGCAGATCGGCGGCTCCGACCAGTGGGGCAACATCGTCAGCGGCATCGACCTGGTGCGCCGGATGGAGGGCAAGCAGGTGCACGGCCTGGTGTCCCCGCTGGTCACCGATGCCCAGGGCAACAAGTTCGGCAAGTCCACCGGTGGCGGGCGCGTGTGGCTCGACCCGGAGATGACCTCGCCGTACGCCTGGTACCAGTACTTCGTGAACGTCGACGACGTGACGGTGCTGAACTACCTGAAGCTGTTCACGTTCCTCTCCCGGGAGGAGCTCGACGAGCTGGAGAAGCAGACCGCCGAGGCGCCGCATCAGCGGATCGCGCAGAAGCGGCTCGCGCAGGAGTTCACGGACCTGGTGCACGGGGAGCGCGCGACGCAGCAGGTCATCCTGGCCTCGTCCGCGTTGTTCGGCCGGGCCGACCTGCGCGAGCTCGACGAGTCCGTGCTGCAGGCGGCGCTGGCCGAGGCGCCGAAGGGTGAGGTCCGCCTGGCGGACGAGCCCACGATCGTCGACCTGCTGGTGGCGTCCGGGCTGGCCGACAGCCGTGGAGCCGCGCGGCGCACGGTCAACGAGGGCGGTGCCTACGTGAACAACGAGAAGGTGACCGACGAGGAGTGGAAGCCGGCGCCGTCGGACCTGCTCCACGGCAAGTGGCTGGTGCTCCGTCGCGGCAAGCGCAACAACGCGAGCGTGCAGGTCCAGCTCTGACCTGCGGGTTCGGTTCTTCGACGGCCGCTGGTCCCACACGGGACCGGCGGCCGTCGATCTTTCTTGGTGTGACGGCGGCCACAGTGTGTACGGATCGGGACTCCGATAGCGTGTTCAGCAGGTCCTGTATGGGGCTGCTGACCTGCGGTTTTAAACCGCAGGGCGCAGGGATGCCCCCGATTTGACCCCGTGTTGGCGTGCGTGTAACTTTCTCTCTGCCAGCGCGGAACGGGCCGGGAACACCGGAACGGAGTGCGGCAAGGGTCACGAACCAAGCTTCCACGGACTGTGGTAGAGTGGGTGATCTGGAAACGATGAAGACCCAGCCGGTAGCTCGTCTGAGCTCAGAGGCCAAGGGCGTCGAAGTTTCAAACACAAGCTTATGTACGACACAGCCTCGGATCGAGTCGCCGTTCGGCGTCCTCGTGATGATGAGCGCGTGTTCTTTGAGAACTCAACAGCGTGCCGAAACACAGCCAGTAATATATGAATTACCTCCTCGTCGAGGTAGTTCCTTTGAGAAGATA